>NZ_CP007203.1:999280-1147903 GCF_000340565.2 Nodularia spumigena CCY9414 | reverse complement strand
ACAAGAGGCGGAACGAAAGTTAACCAAAACTGAAGGTGATTATCAGCGAACAACTAAAAGTTTGCAAGAGACGGAAAGAAAACAGGCAGAATTACAAAGAACAGCGCGAGATTTAGAACTGAAGAAGAAGGATGCAGAAGCAAAGTTTAAGGACGCACAAAAAGAAAATATCCAAGCTACCCAAAACCTAGCTGCTGCTAAAACAGATTTAGATAAGGTAAATCAGCAAGCCGCAGCATTAGAAGCGAAAAATGCCGAAGCGGAAGCCAGAATTAAAACGGCTACTGACAGAGTAAAAACTGCTGATGAGAAAGCACAACAAGCACAGCAACAACAACAGCAAGCGGAATCTCAAATTAAACAGGCAGAAATTACTCTGCAACAAGCGCAATTAGAACAACAAGCAGCAAAGCAAGCCGCACAATTAGCGCAAGAAGCCCAACAAGAAGCGCTAAAGGGAACAGAATTAGAACGGGCGGGAGTTAATGCCATTAGACAGTTTGAGTTTACCCAGTTAGCAGGGCTAGTTACAGCAGTTAAAACTGGTAAAGAGTTGAAAACTTTAGTTAAAGATAATCGCCCTCTGGATGAATACCCAGCTATTAGCCCGATTTATGCGTTGCATACTATTCTGGGTGATATTAAAGAACGTAACCAATTTCATGGGCATCAGGGCGGTGTCAGGAGTGTGAGTTTCAGCCCGGACGGCAAAACCATCGCCACCGCATCCGATGACCGGACAGCGCGGTTGTGGACTCTAGAGGGGCAACTGTTACAAGAATTCAAAGGGTTGGGAACTGATTAGAAATATTTATCCATACTTACTCATAACTACTTAAATGCTATGCTATAGTAGTTATATGAGTAAGTTATCTATATCTGAAGCAGCAAAGTTAAAAGGTGTAAGTGTTTCCACACTCAGAAGATGGGAAACAGAAGGTAAATTAATTCCCGAAAGAACAGCTAGTGGTCATAGAAGATATGATTTAGCTCAATTGTTAGGAATCAAGCCTGATTTATCTTACACCATTGGTTACTGTCGAGTTTCTAGCCATGACCAAAAAGAAGACCTAGAAAGACAAAGCAAGTTGTTGAATTATTTTGCGCTCAAAATGGTTGGCAATTTGAAATTATAGAAGACTTAGGTTCAGGCTTAAACTACAGCAAAAAAGGATTAAAGAGATTAATCCGATTAATTGTTGATAGTAAACTTGAACGTCTTGTTTTAACCCATAAAGATAGACTATTGAGATTTGGTAGTGAATTAATTTTTAGTTTGTGTGAACATTTTGGAACAGAAATAGTAATTATCAATAGAACTGAAGACTCAACTTTTGAAGAAGACTTAGCTCAAGATGTTTTAGAAATAATTACAGTTTTTAGTGCCAGACTGTATGGATCTAGAAGTCACAAAAACAAGAAAATTATAGAGGAGTTGAAAGAAGTTGCTGTTCGGCTTTAAAACTGAGTTAAAAATCAATAACCATCAGCGTACCCAACTACTTCAACATTGTGGTGTTGCTCGTCATGCTTGGAATTGGGGATTAGCTCTTACCAAACAGATATTAGAGCACAATAAGTTAAATCCTAATTCCAAAATAAAATTTCCTACTGCTATTGATTTACATAAATGGTTAGTAGCATTAGTAAAAAGTGAAAATCCCTGGTATTACGAATGTTCAAAATCAGCACCACAAGAAGCTCTACGAGCTTTAAAAACAGCATGGGATAGGTGCTTTAAAAAAATATCAGGAGTGCCTAAATTTAAGAGAAAGGGTAAACATGATAGCTTTACCTTAGAGGGTAGTGTCAAAAATTTAGAGTCAAATAAAATACAAGTACCGAAGATAGGAGTTCTCCAAACTTATGAAAGACTACCTCAAAAAGAAATTAAATCAGTAACCATTAGTCGTAAGGCTAATAGATGGTTTATTAGTTTTAGATTTGATGTAGAAAAACAAGATAATAAAAACCTCAAAGTTGTGGGAGTAGACTTAGGTGTAAAAAATTTAGCTACTCTATCAACAGGTGAAATTATAGAAGGTGCAAAGTCTTACAAAAAATATGAATCTAAATTAAGCAGGTTGCAATGGTTAAACAGAAATAAAGTTATCAATTCAAACAATTGGAGAAAAGCACAACTAAAAATTGCTAAATTGCATCTGAAGATTGCCAACATTCGTAAAGATACATTACACAAACTTACTACTTTATTAGCCAAGAACCACGGCAAAGTGGTAATCGAAGATTTAAACGTATCTGGAATGTTGGCAAACAGGAAATTAGCAAAAGCAATCTCCGATATGGGATTTCATGAGTTTCGTCGTCAACTAACCTACAAGTGTGAATTGTATAGTTCTGAACTTGTCGTGGTTGATAGATGGTATCCCAGTTCTAAAACTTGTTCTAATTGCGGAACTAAAAAAGAAAATCTCACACTTAACGAAAGAGTTTTTCAATGTGAAAATTGCGGTTTTGAGTGTGATAGAGATTTAAACGCAGCTATCAATTTATCAAAAATTGATTTGTCAAAAGCTGTCAGTTAGACAGTGTTAGTCTGTGGACTGGATAATGCCGACATTACCAGGATGAAGCAGAAAGTAAACTTCAAACCCCATCTAGTACAAGTTATCTATTATAGAAAAGTCTAAATAGGTAAGTTTGAGTAAGTTTTATGTAACGGAGATAAACCAAAGGTTTGGCAGGTTTGCGCGTTTCGTAAGTATTCAACCAGACTTGATATTATTGGTAAGTCACAATCTTTCCCTCTGCTCCCCTACCCTTCGGGAAGCTTCGCTAACGACTGCGCTCAGGGCAAGCCTGCGCCCTGCTCCCTTGCTTCTTCCTACTTCCCAGTTACACCATCTCGCTCTCGTGTCAAGCCATCAATGGCATCACCCAAGGCGGTGGTGAGGCTGTTACGGGTTTGGGCGTGGTTTTCTTGCTCGGTTTTTAAGGCTTGCAACAGGCGATCGCGTTCTTTCATAATGGCTATGAGTCTGCCTTGCAATTCTGCTACTGATTGGATTTGTTTAATTTCTTCTTGGGCGGCTGTGGTGGCTTTCCCGTCTACGAGTATACCTGATTCCAGTCCCTTGATTTTATGGATCTCTGCTTTCAAGGATGCGATCGCCTGTTGGGCTAAATTGGCATCTGTGCGGCGTTGTTCGGCTTCGGTGTTATAAAGTTTACGCCATTTTTGGGCGCTTTCCCAAGCCGTATCGCGATCGCGTTGTTCTTCTGCTATTTGTTCCTTAAGTGCCTGAATTTCCGTTAGCCACTGTTGAGTTAAATCTGTAGTTTTACCAATATTTTCCATCATATTAATGCTCTTTTATATACTTAAATATACTCAATAAAAGTATAATCTGGCGACTACAGCAGGTTGTAAACCAACGCTCAACTTTTGACTTTTGACTTTTGACTTTTGACTTTCGCCTTGCGGAGGCGATCGCATCTAAGCTGAAACAACTTGATTTTGCACAACATATTTAAATACAATTCTTGTGGGATGGGCAAAGATGCCCGTCCATGTTATGCAAATTGAATGCTCAACAGCTTACCCGCAACCAGTAAAAAATTAAAGATTGTTTCATCTAGAGATTTGCCGAGGATACAAGGGATAACTAAACATAGTGCTATCTACACACCCTTCTCTTAGTTATTCTATGACCTATTGTCTCAGAATTGCTGATATTCCCACAGATGAGCGTCCGCGTGAGCGTTTAATGACCCACGGCCCCAAAATTTTAGCGACAGCCGAGTTAATTGCAATTCTTTTAGGCACTGGTCAAGGGCCGGGAAAACTCTCAGCCGTGGGCTTAGGGCAGTATTTGCTACAGGAACTCAGTAAACACCAACGCGACCCTTTAGCTGTTCTGCGAGAAGTCACCCCGGCAGAATTAATGCAAATTCCAGGTATTGGCCCAGCAAAAGCCACAACCATCTTAGCGGCAATTGAACTAGGTAAACGTACCTTTCAATTTCGTCCCTCAGATAGTACACCCATTGATAACCCCATTGTCGCTGCGGCTGCACTCAGTCAAGACCTCATGTGGCAAACACAAGAACGTTTTGCAGTATTGCTCTTAGATGTCAAAAATCGCTTATTGGGAACCCAAGTAATTACCATCGGTACAGCCACCGAAACCTTAGCATCTCCCCGTGACATCTTTCGAGAAATCATTCGTCAAGGTGCAACGCGGGCAATTATTGCTCATAATCACCCTTCAGGTAGCGTAGAACCCAGCCCAGAAGATATAGAATTAACGCGTCAACTGTTAGCAGGAGCGCAGCTTTTAGGCATCCCCTTATTAGATCACTTGATTTTAGGTAATGGTAATCACCAAAGCTTACGTGAAAATACTATTTTATGGGATGAATATCCCCAGGGTGATTAATACCAATTAAACCTGACCAGGCTCAATTGTGATCCGTATAAACAGATTACTCAACTCCGGTCTAGTGCCATCATTATTGTGTGCCGGCAAAAACCTATCATTGATGAAAAGCTCGTTAACAACTTGCTCATAGAAGCYTTTTTTACTTTGTAGTCTCGCTGGTTCTATTTCTAAAATTTTAGCTTGTTGAAAGTTGCCATTATGATCAATTACTAAGCTAGCCAAGAATTTTACAGGCTCCAGTACAGAATCGCCAAGAAGATAGCTTGGGTCTAAATTCTTGGTATTACTTCCCTGGTGTAATGCGAGAACATCGGGTAGACCATCTGGACTTAATCTACCCTCTTGTATCAATTGTTCTATTTCAGTTTTATTGACTGGAGTAAATGTAACCCTCGCTCCTTCTTCGGCGGAAGTGTTAGCAATTTCCCCAGTGGGTGTAGGTACTGTTTCCTCATTCGGAGTGCTTGCAGTTTCCCCAGTGGGTGTAGGTACTGTTTCCTCATCTGGAACGCTTGCAATTTCCCCAGTTGGTGTAGGTGCTGTTTCCTCATCTGGAACGCTTGCAGTTTCCCCAGTTGGTGTAGGTACTATTTCCTCTGGAATAGATGGAATATCTGTTGGTAGTGGCTTTCCTTGTCCGAGGACAACTTCCTCACGACGGTTCCAAGGTAAATCACCTATTGGAATTTGTGGTGTGGGTGTGGGTGTGGGTGTCGGTGTCGGTGTTGGTGTCGGTGTGGGTGTTGGTGTCGGTGTCGGCGTTGAAACTGTTTTCTTAGGAAAGAGTTGGGTATTAGGTTGAGAAGCTTTTATTTGACTTTCACTTTCACGAAGGACACTAGCATCAGAATTTATCGTCTCAGTATCCTGATTGCTAGGTGTAGTTGGTGCAGGAATTTGTGGCGAAGGCGCTGATGTCTCCTGTTGAGGAGAAATTGATGATTTTGGTGAGACTGTTTCAGCTTCTAAGTTAGATTTATCTGGTAATTCTTCTGGGGGAGAAACTTCTATAAATTCAATGGGAACAAATGTTTGGCTTTGTTCGGGAAACCACGGTTGAAAGACATGAGATGAGCGCATCAACCAGAAAACCAGCAAATGCAAGGAAACTGAACTTATGGCTATAGCAATCCATAAACTTGGCGATTCTGTGTGTCGTCTGCGTTCATTGGATGGAATTGGCGTTTTGTCCGTAACCGATGATTTCATATTTGAACCCAAAGATGATTCGGCAATTTTGCTGATTATTAATGCTGCAAAATCCAATTTCTATCTTAGAGGGTGTCTGAAAACTTTTTCGTGTTGCATAAAACACTTGTAGATCCCCCTAAATCCCCCTTAAAAAGGGGGACTTTGATTAATTTCCCCCCCCTTATTAAGGGGGGTAAGGGGGGATCTGGATAAAACTGATACTTCTCAGACATCCTCTTAGACGTGATTGTGACTAGAGTCTTGGAAAGTGCCACAATGATGGCAGTGTGATAAATACTTGTAAGTCAGATTATGGCAGTTGGCGCATTCAATGTATTGATAATAACCACAATGTGGACAGTATTTATCATTATGCCGAATTTTCTTAGCACAATTAATACAGCGTGAATCTTGAACTCTCCTCACCGCCTGCGCTTTAGTATTCAAGATCACTTTTTGAAAAAGCTGGATAATTACAAAGCCTAGCAGTGGGATTACCAAGATATAAACATAACTGACCAGGAAAAGCAAACCACCGAGAATGGTGCGAAGAATATCAAAGATAAATGTAAATAATATGCCGACTTGCAGAAATTCAAAGATTTTCAGGATCAGAGGTAGAAAAAAGATTACCAGCAAATGCCAGCTAATCAGCGAAATCAGTCCATATTCTCGGCGTTGAGTAAAGTTGTGAACTGACAAGGCGACCAGAATCAGTGGAAGCAAAAATAGCGCCTGAAAAGCCAGTTGAATACTGGGATACCAAAATGACGCTTGTTGATAATTTACTTCAACTGGCTGAAATTTATTATCATTTTGCAGGAAGGCTAAAAATTTAATGCTTTCTGGTTTCGTCACCAGTTGATTTTTTAAATTAGAAATTTCCTGTTTCAGTGTAGAAATTTTCTGGTTATTTTTATCTAACTCTTGTTTAGCCTTTTCCGCACCGACTACATTAATTGATTGTTCAGGAGACTGACCGGCAATTTTTTCTAAAAGTGTGGAATCATATTGAGCGCGAATGGTGCTATTTTTTTGTTCAAATTGACTAACCTGCGTTTGTTTCTGGACAATATTTTGGATAATTTGCTGGTTTTGGGAGATATTAATTTGATCTTGATATTTGGCATACTGTAAGCAAGTTTGAGAAACTTTACCCAAATGTCTCTCTTCAACTTCTTGATAAATTTGCTCTTGACTGATTTGATTGTTTATATCTGACAATGAACTGCTGATAATTTCATAGTCTTTATTGGTATTAGTTTCTTCCCTATAATTTTGCCACTGGGAATAACATGGATAAGCCTGTGATGGGCTGATGTACCATCGACTAACGTCATCCAATCCCGTAAAAACATTGATTAATATAAAAATATCAATCACAATAATGACAACTAAACTTACTTTATTCAGTGGTTCATTATTGATTTTTCTCGACTTCCGAAAAAATTGATTCCCAAGACTGCGAATATTATCAAGCATAATATTGTTTTTTATAGATGGCAAAGTCAAAAAATGGCATGATTCTAGAAGAAGACGGGAGAATTCTCATTGCACACCATCGCCCGCATCAAAAATTGTCCCCAAAATAATTTGGAGTGACTGTCACTGCCACTCCAAGATTCTCGCACAAAAGAGACTTTGATCTCAATCTTACTTACCGTTGCTAAGAAGGACACGTTCAGCAACTTTATCTGGTACTTCCTGGAGATGATCATATTCCCAGTCAAAAGAACCAACGCCGAGAGCGATCGCAACTCGATTTGTATTTTGTCGTCAGATTTCTGCTAAAGTTTTGTAAAATAAAACCAATTTTTGTAAAAACCTGCTGAATGAGAAAAATTTTCATGAAGTAAACGTAACTAAAATGTTGTGAGTTAGAGAATCAATGAAATTACCATTATATAAATATCGTATAGTCGGGATAGTGAGTTTGGTAATGCTCGGTGAAAGTATGCTTTTCCCATCACCGAGTTACCCTACTCCCTTAGTGGCACAATATAGTTTACCAACATCCACAACTTGGTTAAACCAAGGTTTACAGGCAATTCAAGCGGGAAGGCTACAAGATGCGATCGCCGCTTTTCAGCAAGCAACTCAGCTAGATCCAAATTTAGCAACCGCCCATTATAACTTAGGGTTAGCATTACGACAAACCGGAAAATTAAAGCCTGCGGCTGATGCTTTTTATCAAGCCACACAAGCTGACCCCCAATTTGCCCCAGCCTTTGCGAATTTAGGGGGAGCGTTGTTAGAAGGAAGTAATTTACAGCAAGCCAGTGATTACTTAGAACGAGCCATAGAACTCGACCCCAAATTAGGTTTTGCTCACTATAACTTGGGATTGGTACGACAGCAGCAACAAGATTGGGAGAGAGCGATCGCATCTTTTAAAAAAGCGATGGAGTATAGTAAAAATGCCCCAGAACCTCCCTACCATCTGGGAACGTCTTATCTCCAGCAAGGTAAAGTTAATCAAGCCAGAGATGCCTTTTTTCAAGCCATCAAAAATAATCCCCAATATCCCGAAGCTCATTACAATCTCGGCATGATTTGGTTTAATCAAGGACAACTCAAAGAAGCATTAGCAGCTTTTAGAAAATCAGCCGAAGCTAATCCTAATTATCCCAATGCTTATTATGGTGCTGGGTTAGTTTTTATGGCACAAAAGCAATATGCAGAAGCGGTACAAGTATTACAATATGCCAAAGATTTATATAATGTTCAAGGTAATCCCCAATGGGCTAATAATGCCGAAAAATTGTGGCGACAAGCACAAAATTTAAATTACCAACCTCGCTGAGGCGCAATCGCTTAATTTTACGTAATATTATATAAATGGGTGGACTAGCTGGTGTGGTCTGAAATTGACCAGATGAGAATGGAAAAGTAAATGTACAAGCGCTCCAAGAGTCGATTTTTATTTTGCGATCGCTGGCTGGATAGACACACAATTGTTCGCAACATGGAAGCTTTCCAAGACTTAATTGTGATTGTCTTGTGTTTTGGTTTGTTCGCCGTCATGCTGATACAATTGTGGGGCATATTCATAGCCATCATTCAGTCAGTAGAATATCAACAGGTGACGGCAAAAATACTATTTGTGTTGATTTTGGTGGAGTTATTTCGGTTACTCATGGTTTACTTGCAAGAACATAGTATTTCTGTGGGGGTAGCAGTTGAAGTGACAATTGTATCTCTACTCCGGGAAGTCGTAGTTCACGGAGCTTTGGAGATTTCTTGGGTACAAACAGCAGCAATTTGTGGTTTGCTACTTGTTTTGGGTTCTTTACTACTTGTATGTGCCAAAACACCCCACATGGATTGCATCAGTGCTAATACAAAGTTTTGCCCTATTACCGATAAAGGAGGTATAGAAAGGCAAAATGAGCATGGATGCTAGTATTCGCAGCAAGTGTAGTAAGTAGGTCGGCGTGAAAATTTCAATGTATGTCATTGCGAATGGAACGAAGTGGAATGAAGCAATCACAAGAGTTTTGGGGTTTTTACATTCTGTTACATAGTTAAGTTTATTTGTGCCGACTTACTTACATGAAGAAATCATGAACCACAGATAAACACAGATAAATATAGCTAAAATTTACCTGTTAAAGGATTTTTATACATCTGCTCGGTGGTAGATAGTTATGAGGTCTAAAACACAGTGGTGAAGTTCTGCTAGGCGTATCTTTTCCTCCGCTTCTGGGGAGATGAATAACTCCTTGAGGATGAGTAGAAATTAATTAGTCACCTCAAGGAGAATAATTTTATGACTACAGGTAACGGACAATCTCAACAACCAATTAGCAATCTAGAGTATGACTTTATCACTGTATTGCACAATAAAGCTGAAGCAGTAAAGGCTTATGATTGTTACATCAAAGATGCACAGGAAATTAACTCTCAGCCCTGTGTTGAATTATTTCAAAAATTGCGACAATCGGAAATAGAACAAGCCCAAGAAGTTCGCCACCATCTGCAACAAGTAATGCAGCACGGTAAGATGTAACCCCATTCTTCATGCCAAAATCTCATGTTTTAACATTAAACTACAGATGCGCGCCGAAAATTATCCGCGTGCATTTCTGTTTATTTAGTATTCTCACCTCTTAATCTCTGCGTGTTAGCGTATCGCTAAAGTGTATCTTAACAATTTTTAAACACACATCCTATTTTGCAGCTATTTCGTCATCACCTCGATTAGCTAGCTTTTTTGGCAAGATTACCCCAAATATTAGTTATGAATGTCAGTTAATTGAATCTTACCTTGAGCTATTTTACTTCTCTGACTTCTCCCAACCGAGTAAAGCGGATTTCAATCCGTCGTCGTGTTACATCCTCTTTACGCGCTATGCTTGCAAATTGTCCATTTGGTAATATTAATTGTGCCGCAGAATAAGCACGAAATGATAGTCCAGATAGTCTACCTTCTTTTTTTTGGATATCATGCAGAACCTTAACTACCGATAAAGCACGCATCAAGCCCAAATCAGCATTAGAACCTGCTTGTAGTTTACCTACTGGTAAGCTACCACCAACTACCTTTTCTAAATTTACATCTAAATTACTTGCTACATTACCATTCGGTTGTCCGTCAGTGTGTCCAATTATTTCCACAACATTAATACCATATTGTTTAGTTCTAGCTTCTATTTCCGGTACTATTTGTCTAAATATATAAGTTGACATTTTTTCAGGTATGTCAGCACTACCGGAAGCAAATCTATAATCACCTTCATCTTTTATTATGATGATTGGTGGTGTATCTGTTATTTCTTTTTGTGGCTTTATTTGTGTTTGTAAATATTTTACTTGCTGCTCTAATTCTTTGACTTTCAAAGCTAAATTAACTGAATTTGGAGCAGGTTTATTGGTAATTTGTGAGATGATAATAGTTAGAAATAAAAATAAGATTAATATCATAAACGCATTAGACATCAAATCTGTAAATGCTTGCCAAACGTTTAAATCTTCATTGTATTCAGTATAGCGTGAACGACGAGCCATAGGTTAAATCCCTTTGTGAAAATGAATCATCCCTTATCAATCTGATTTATTTAGCTATTCAACTCCTTGTTTAAGTCTGACAATAGAATTTTTTGTATCATAAATATTTTTATTACATTCTTGAAGATGAGCAATAACTACTTGAAAACCTTTGGTATTTACACCTGTTTGTTTATTAATTCCTTGAATCATTGTATTATTCACAGTTTGATACTCAGAAATTAGTAGAGAATTATTATTTTGTAATAATTTAAGCAAATCTAACTGCTTCTTAGCAAATTCAACATTAAATTGATGGACATAGCCTTCAATATTACTAAAAAAAGTTTGAATTTGTTGATTATTACCATCTATTTGGTTAGAGACACTAGCAATTGTAAAATTAATTTCTGCTGTATATTCTTTCACGGTTTCCAATAACTGATTAATACCTGTTATTAACTCATCTAAACTATTCAGTTTTTCTGCTACTTTTTTATCTGATTTATCCAGCTTGTTAACTGCTTTTTCATAACTTTTAGCTCCTTGGTGAAGTTGAGGAATAATTTCACTCAGAAGATTTTGGTTAGTTTGATGTAAATCTAATACTTGCATTGAACTTTGATTAATACCTTTGATCTCTTCTCCTAAATTAATTAAACTCTGACTACAATTTTCCACTCCAATTAAGGCTGTTATAATCAATTCAGTTGTTGCTGCTAAACTGGTTGCTGATTCGGAAAATTTTTGCTGGGTATTACTCAAATCGACTGTAGCTAAAGATAAGTGGAGAGGAAACTGACTTTGATTAAAAGTTTCAGCCGACTCTTTAAATATTTGAGATGTTGATTTTAATTCAGTCATGGAATTTTCAAAATCATCAGCAGCACGAGATATAGTTCCAGCAGCTTCAGCAAATCTTTCATAAACTTGTTTAGCTAAATCTGTAGTTTCTTTATTTCCATCAGCAATTTGTTGTGCTACCTTGCCCATAGATTGTTCTACAGCTTCTCGTACTACCTTACCAAAATTTGTTAAAAATTCATCCTGCTGAGATACCATTCTATTAACTATTTTATCAAGACGGGTATCACCTTGCACTTCAGGAAGATAAATATTATCTAGATAATCTTCTAAGGAACTAATCAAGCGATATTTAGCAAGTCCACTATTAAATATAAAATTGACTACTGTTAACAAAGCACTGAAAAATAATCCTGTTAAACTTGTAGTAAATGCAATGCTCATTCCTTCGAGTGGTTTGTTTAATTCAGAAACTAAATTACTAACATCACTAGCATTAGTGTGATTAATCGTTTGACTCAGGGTAGATAAATTAATAGTAATACCTAAAAAAGTACCCATTAAGCCAAATGATAGCAGTAAATTTGGCAGAATACGACATAAATAATCTATTTGTTCACAGGTAAATCTATTGATTTTTTCCTGACTATAAACTTGATCAATTAATGCTCCTGTATTTACCTGTTCTAATTGTTTACTAGCTTGCTGAAATCTAGCCTCTAATGTTTGCACAATTTTCGGTTGTTCTCCCCTTACTCCTGACTTGATTAATCTTTGAACTTTATTAGTCAAAACTATCAAATAGCGGTAAAGAGATATGCGAAGAAACAGAGTAACTATAGATGGAATTACAACCAGAAAAAGAGTGATAAAAATTAAGTAAGGTGGTAAAGGAGGCATAAAAATTACCTTTGGTAGTGCAGGAAGATTGTTAAAAGTGGGTAGATATGAACTACCCATAAAAAACGCTATATTAGGTGAGATATTTTTCGACTATTTTTTGCATTTGTATATTATAGTATTCTTGAGGAATCAAGTTACTATCAAACAATTCTTTTAACCGTGCTAATTCTGAACGTAATTTTTCTTGATTTTGATTATCGTTATTATCTTCAGAATAACTAGGAACTATTTCACCAGCAATAGCTTTTTGAGTTCCTGTCTGATGATTGGATTGAGGTGAATTTTGGTTTCTAAATCTTGCTTCCATCTTCTTCCAAAAACGATTTATCACCCCCTCTCTAACTGTAGGTTGAATATTATCTGGTGAGACATATACTGTTTGTATATAGGGAAAATTGGGACTATCTTCGGGAATTTTTTTCAGCTTCTCTGGAAATTGACGCAGTTTGGGTAGATATTCATTTTCCCATAGGTGA
Organism: Nodularia spumigena CCY9414; assembly: GCF_000340565.2. Lineage (NCBI taxonomy): Bacteria > Bacillati > Cyanobacteriota > Cyanophyceae > Nostocales > Nodulariaceae > Nodularia > Nodularia spumigena. The sequence continues at coordinate 1,135,140 of NZ_CP007203.1, read as the reverse complement.
GGATTATTTTGCATTTGAGCGATCGCATCATCCAAAATCTTCTTTAAAGTTTCAGCCATATTGCGGTTATTGGCCAAGTCTTCCAAAGCTTCCATCCAATGTGAACTCAAAGATACAGTATAATAACTGTCTTGGAAAGAATCATAATGTTGAAATTCTAATTCCTGATTTTCCTGATTTTCTTTTAACAACTCCAATGCTACACAAGGATAAAAAATATCCTCCAATTCTTCCATCCTTCTAGCATCAGGTGGGATAATATCAGGAAAGGAAGCGCGATAATCATTATGCAAAAAAGATGTCGGAGAATGCTGTTCTCGTAAATATGGGTTTCTCATTCGTTCCAAACTACTAATTAATCTCAAAGGAAACCCAGCATACTCATTTACAATTAAAATTTCATCATCTGCTTGCATTGCTTTTAACACAGTTGTAGAAACTCCTAAATCTTGTGTTAGCAGTTTTTTAAACTCTCTCACATCTGATTCATCTGTATCTTTATATCCTACTAATTTACTACTTTTAGCAGGATCATCGCGGAAATAAGGATCATTTAAATTTAAACGCAAGAGGGGTTGAGCTTCTTGGATAATTTGCGCTAAACGAGTTGAACCAGCAGATGAGGAATATTTTTTCATGAAGCGTTTAATCACAGAAGTAACAATATTGCTACCACGAAAAGCAAATAAACTATCAACTTTTAGGTCAATTTCTTGTTTTAGCTGAGAGTGCGTAGTGCGTTCCATATTCAGAAAAAATGCCAAAGATGCTCCTCTACCAGTTTCTTCGGTAGGTGCTGAACTTGCTAATACCAACTGAGGACGAACATCATTTTCTGGTAGCATTGTTTGATAGCAAAGTTCTATATCTTCAGTATCAAAAATTGCCTCACCACTCATTTCGTCAAAATTTAACTGTTTTAATTCTCGTTCCTCTTTGTCATAAGCAGTTTGTAAATCCTCTACTAAACTGCTAAAAGCAGCAATTTGTTTTTCTCTATCTTGAACGTGCTTTTGTAACTGATTGACAATTTTTAGTGTCTCTTGTACCACTGTGAGTTCAAAATTATGTCTAAGAATTTTACAAACTTCCTGGATGACTTTTTTACATTCGTCGTGAAATTGTATATTTTTGATATTCACAAAGGGAATACCTAGCTTATTTTCAAGTTCTTCAATTATTTGTTCGGCATTATCCCACTTTCTTTCTACATCTTCTAATCGCTTCATTCCCCCAAACTCTGTAATTTTTTCTTGCAAATCTAGTTGATATTTCTGCAATTCATGTTGCAGAGCATCGAGCCAGTTACGGGTATTTTTAATAGAAAAATTAGCTTCTATTGGTGTGAGTAATTGAATGAAATAATCATCAATATTATTGCTAAGTTCCTTGATAATTTTAGGAGCAGTCTGAATTAATTTTGTCAACCAATAGCCGCGATTACTTTCCGTTTCTCCTGGTTGAACCGTGCGAAATTGCTTGTAAAATTCTCCAGATAACTGTTGACGAATATTTACACGGTCATCTTTATTTTTACATTCAGCAATTAAACGTGACAATTTATTCTGCCAAGTTTTGATACTATTACTAAAAGTCTTGTGAGATTCTTCTACAGATTCAGATAGTTTATTAGTTAATCCATCTCGTTTTGCTAAGTCATTTTGCCAGTGATGCTGAATCAAAAATTGCTCAAGTAAGTTTAAAGGATCGGGACTTTGACCTTTACCATTTAACCAAAATTTGACTAACTCTGAACTGACTTTCGTTAAGGCAATTTGGATAATCGTATCACGAGGAAAATAAATTGCTGATAGTCCAAATGTTAAGTATCTTTGGTTATTAGGACGTGGATGTTTGTCGGACTGAATTATGTGTTGAAGGAAATTATCTCGATTACCTTTAATTACTGAACCTAGTTCACCAGAAAATTCTAGAGCTATTTTATGAGCAATCACATTACATAGCTTACCTTGGGTGAGAATTTCATATTCACTCCCTGTTTGATGAGATAGCAAATAAGCATAATCAAAGGGTGGACGTTTTTCTTTAATAATTGATAAATTTTCAATATCATAACAAGCTGCAAATTCTGTACCAGGATTGCTATAATGATTTAATTCTTTTAATGCAGCATAAGTGTTCGCACTCATGTTAGACGTATTACCATACAATTCTGGACTAATTACTAAATAGCCAAAAATCCGAGCGCCTTGTTCACTATAAATATTTCTCAGACTATAAGCAACATCCAAAAACATTCCGCTTCCTGTCCCACCGCAAAGAGAACCGACAACAAAAATACTTAATCCAGGTTCTATTTTGAGACCTGATGTCAACAAGAATGATTCATGTCCCCTCGTGCGTTTTTCTGCGGTTTCAATTACTGTTTTAATTCTTTGGTAGTTGTGAAAAAAAGCCAGTCTTCCTACAGGTCTAATACCTTTTGCACCTTCTTCAATTGCTTTAATATTTCGCAATAATTGAGGAGGAAACCAAATGCCAATATGATCATAAGGTCCGTAACTACTATATTCTGAACGCCGTTCTAGTCCTTCGACAAACATAGTCACTTCATGAGATGACATGGTAGCACTGACTTTCTCAGCTTCTTTAAAATTTAAATCAACACCATGATAGGTACTTCCTGTTCTAATTCCTGTAACTTGGGTTGCAGCTTTATCTGTGTCAATGTGAACAAAACTGACAATTGGTAAGTTATTTAAATCTCCATAGCGGTCAACTATTAAGCGTCTAATTCGCATTAAAACATCTCTACCAGTTCCACCTAAACCGATACAAATTGTGCGATTAATTCCTCTATATTGAGTTTGTTTTGCAGATGCTTGAGTCATATTTTTCCCCTGAATACTATTTTTTTATTTTGATATAAATCTCGTACTCACGCTGGCGTTTATCTGGACAATTTAGGGTAAAATTAGAACTTGATATCAGAGTCCGTGAGCTAACTTTTTTGTTGTTAAGTTCAATTTTGGAGTCTGGCTTTGGAACTAAATACAGCTTTTCTCCTTTACGTTCTAGATATGCTTCTAATTTTCCACCTGGACATTCAATAGAATATAGACAGCTAGCATCGTCTTCACCAATTGCAATTTTTTTATTGTTTGGTAATCTATATTGTTGTTCATCATCTTCTAACTTAATTCGTACCTCCCATTTTTTTTGCAATTTATTAAATTTTAATATGCTCCAAACACCAGCCGCAAATATTAGTAATAAAATTAAACTGGGTAGCCATAGCTGTTTGAATAAATAAGGATTCACCAAACAAGTTTCTTGACCTCCTGGTGCTGGCGTACAAAATTCTTGAACTGTAGGATTGATATCGACTACAGATAGTTTATAATCTTGATTAGATTGGGTTGTAATGGTGAGCGATCGCTCTTTTAAAGGTAAAGCCTTAATCCAATTTTGTCTTTCTTTACTTAGAGGTGATTCTGCTATTCTAAAAGGACTATTAGCAGGGGTTTCTATCCAAACCTTTGAACTAATTCCTGGTTGAGTAAATAACGGTGCATCAGTAATCCAAACAACCGACTGCGGCTTAATTGGTTGATTTTTAGAAAGTCGATTTTGATTAATCTGTGCTATACCTTGATATACAGTTAATTCGGCTCTTTGAATATCTGTTCCATAGCGGGTAGGATCATAATTAAAAGGAATCTTGGCTAATACTTTATCAATATTCTCTGTATTTTTATGACTAAAATATATAGCTGTTCCTAATGGATTTTGAATAGATATAACTTCATCGAAAACTAAATCTTGAGCAAAAGGAACAATGTAAACATAATCTCCAGGTTTGAGACTGTCTTCAACTATCTGACGTAAGCGGATACGGCCTTGATCATTTAAACCTACACTTTCGGTAATATCAATTGCTAAGACCACATCCCTTCTTCCATAACCAAAAATGGAGACTACATCTAAGCCGAATTTTTGCCTAGAAGTCAGCAGTTGTCCAGGGGTAATTCTTGTCAAAGTCACAAATAAGACAGTTTATTCTGTAGTTTACCTGCCAATTGCTACTAATCACAACGCATTTCATCAAAAAAATATGCTTCTTTCGGCTAACCCTCAGTTTATCTGGTTTTTGGCTTAACCGAACCGTATTGGGCGTAGCCCGATAAATTCAATCATCAGCAACGCCAAAAAAAGAGCGGGTACTGTACCCGCCCAAAAAGCAATAGAAAATTAAACAATCAATAGCTACTTAACGAACAATTTCCGGCGCTTTCAAAGAAGAAATCTGAGGCACTTCTTTTTGCTGTGCTAAAGTCGGCACAGAATCACGCAACCTTGCTGTTAACTGTACAGTCGTCGCGTCATACATCTGAGTTAGTAACTTGGGATAAAACCCAATACTAATAATTGGCACTAACAAACAAGCAACGATAAACACTTCGCGGGGTTCAGCATCAATCAAAGCTTGGTGAGAAACTAACTCTTCGTTTTCTTCACCATAGAAAATTTCGCGCAACATCGACAGCAAATAAATTGGAGTTAAAATGACTCCAACAGCCATCAAAAACACCACGATAACTTTAAAAGTAGAGCTATAAGCATCGCTGGTGGCAAAGCCGACAAAGATCATTAATTCTGCTACGAAACCGCTCATTCCTGGCAATGCTAAAGAAGCCATTGAACAGGTGGTGAACATAGCGAAAATCTTTTTCATCCGCTTACCGACACCACCCATTTCATCTAACATCAGGGTGTGTGTCCGGTCATAAGTCGCCCCCACAAGGAAGAACAAACTCGCCCCAATTAAACCGTGGGAAACCATTTGTAAAACTGCGCCACTCAATCCTAAATCGGTGAACGAAGCAATACCAATGAGGACAAACCCCATGTGAGAAATTGAGGAGTAGGCAATTTTCCGCTTCAGGTTCCTCTGGGCGAAAGATGTCAGGGCGGCGTAGATGATATTTACTACCCCCAAAACCACTAACACAGGGGCAAAATAAGCATGAGCATCGGGCAGCATTTGGGCATTCATGCGAATTAAGGCGTAACCGCCCATTTTCAGCAAAATCCCGGCTAGCAACATATGCACTGGCGCTGTAGCTTCACCGTGGGCATCTGGTAGCCACGTATGCAGGGGAATAATCGGCAACTTGACTGCATAAGCAATCAGGAACCCAGCGTATAAGGCTAACTGGAAATTGAGGGCGAAATCCTTCAAAGCCAAGGCGCGCATATCGAACGTTACCGTATCGCCGTAAAATCCCATTGTCAGGGCAGACAGCAAAATAAACAGCGACCCACCGGCAGTGTATAAAATAAATTTAGTCGCTGCATATTGTCGCTTTTTGCCTCCCCAAATCGACAGCAGAAAGTAAATCGGTACCAGTTCCAGTTCCCACACCAAGAAAAATAACAGCATATCTTGAACAGCGAACACGGCAATTTGACCGCCATACATCGCCAGAATCAAGAAATAAAATAGTTTTGGCTTGAACGTTACAGGCCAAGCTGCTAAAATCGCCAGGGTGGAAATAAACCCAGTCAAAATAATTAGAGGCATGGACAAGCCATCAGCCCCTACTGACCAATTTAAATCCAATTGAGTCACCCAGGGGTAACTCTCCACCATCTGTAAATCTGGATTGGAGAAGTCGTAAGCATTAGAAAAAGCGTAAACAATTAGTGCAAAATCTATTAACCCCACAATGAGGGAATACCAGCGCACTGTTTTGCCGTCTTTATCTGGGATGATGGGAATCAGTAGCGACGCGGCTATCGGTAACAAAATAATGGTCGTCAGCCACGGGAAATTAACTGTATTCATCGCAATTCGTCTGCAATCAGAATTATGTTTGGCAAAAAGTCACTAGTTATTAACTAACAGTTTTTTTGCACTTTTCCCTTCATTGTTAGGTTGATTTAACATAAAGCGAAAGTCCCCACCCTATGAGTACATTGAGGGTGGGGACTTTCGCGTTATGTTAAAGAGTTAATTTTGGCATTAATCACGCCTAAAGCCTGTTTGATTTCATCTATGCTCAGGGATTGTTGTTTGGCAACTTTTCCCTTTAAACTTCTGTAACTAGCAATGGATGAATCCAAATTATCGGTTGATGCGTTTGAATCAGCTGCTAACAAATCTTTCTTTTCTTGTACTAGGGTATTAATTTTGTCATTAATCACGCCTAAAGCCTGTTTGATTTCATCTATGCTCAGGGATTGTTGTTTGGCAACTTTTCCCTTTAAACTTCTGTAAGAAGCTACTGCTTCATCAATACTTCCGGTTGATGTGTCAAAAGCAATATACTGTGTACTTACATCTACAGCAGCAATAGCGGTAGGTGCTGTGAACAACAAGCTGCAAACTGAAACCAGCAATACTAATGAATAGACAACAAATTTTTTCAACGAAGGAAAAATTTTCATTTTTTTTACACCCTACAGTTCAGTAAGTTTACGTCCTGAATATTAAATCTTTCTCCGTGAGAAACCCTCAAAACTTAAATAATTTTAATATTTAAGTTTCTTGAGTAAGCTGGTACTAAAATTATGGGGTGTGACAGCCAACTTTGACAAAATTTGTGGAAAACAGGGGTAAGGTTAAAGATCATTCCATTACCTTTCCCCTGTGGTCTAGATCAAGTTACACCAAAAACTATCACCAAGCCCAAAACAGCCCCAAAGATAATTAAGGCATAGAATTGAGCGCGACCATTTTCTAAGTATTTCAGACCTTCACCACTGACGAGGGTGAAAAAGCCTGTGAGGTTAACAGCACCATCTACCACGCGGAAGTCAACTTCCATGACTTGTCTGGCTAGACGACGTAAGCCCAGAACAAAGACACGATGGTAAATGTCATCGAAGTACCACTTGTTGAGGGATAGATCGTAAAGTGGTTTGATTTGAGATGCGATCGCAGCTGGGTCAATTTTACGCCGCAAGTACATCAGCGAAGCCAAGGTAATACCAATTAAGGAAATACCCACTGAAGCCCCCGCCATGACGTAAAATTCCGTGGGGTTGAACTCAGCAGCTTTTTCCAAAACTTCGGTGAGGGTTTCGCTAGGAGGAAATATAAACTCCTCGAAGTAATTGGCGTAAGGTGTCCCCACCAAACCAATCAACATTGAAGGAATAGCCAACAGCGCCAAAGGCAAAGTCATCGTCCACGGCGATTCATGGGGAGTGTCGCTGTGATGTTCGTGGGAGTCATGAGCATTTGCTGCCAATTCTCCTTGCTTCATCGCCCCAGGGCCAAAATTAGGTGCTAGTGCGGCTGAATCTAATTCCACAACCATTGGAGCGGCGGCTTTTTTGAGTTTAGCCTTGATTTTCTCGTCAGTCCCCCGGAATTTGCCTTCAAATGTCATGAAGTACATTCTAAACATATAGAAAGCGGTAATTCCGGCAGTTAACCAGCCAATCAACCACAGCAGGGGGCTGACTTCAAAAGCATTACCGAGAATTTCATCTTTTGACCAGAAACCGGCAAAAGGTGGCACACCGGAAATGGCCAAGCAACCAATCAAGAAGGTAATGCCAGTAATGGGCATATACTTTCGCATTCCTCCCATCAAGCGCATATCCTGCGCTAAAGCGGGGTCATGACCGACAACGCCTTCCATACCGTGAATCACAGAACCAGAACCCAAGAACAACATCGCCTTAAAGTAGGCGTGAGTCATCAGGTGGAATAATCCCGCACTGTATGAGCCTAATCCCATCGCCATCACCATGTAGCCTAATTGGGAGATGGTGGAGTAAGCGAGACCCTTTTTAATGTCATTTTGGGTGATAGCAATGCTAGCCCCTAAAAACGCCGTAAATGCCCCGGTAAAGGCAATGACGTTCATGGCGGCTGGGATGTGTTCAAAAACGGGGTACATCCGGGCAATCAGGAACACACCGGCTGCTACCATTGTGGCGGCGTGAATCAGGGCAGAAATGGGTGTGGGACCTTCCATTGCATCTGGTAGCCAGACGTGCAGAGGAAATTGGGCGGATTTGGCCACTGGCCCTAAGAACACCAAAATCGCCAACAGGATGGCGAGAAAATTGCTGATAGAACCTGTTTCTACCAGTTGTGCTAGGCGATCGCCCATCACCCCAAAATCAAAGCTTCCTGTGGCCCAGAACAGTCCCAGGATGCCTAGTAGCAGACCAAAGTCACCCACCCGGTTGGTGACAAATGCCTTTTGACAAGCATCGGCTGCGGCTTTGCGATCGTACCAAAAGCCGACCAGCAAGTAAGAACACATCCCCACCAGTTCCCAGAATATGTAAATTTGCACCAAGTTGGGGCTAATTACTAGACCCAACATGGAGGAACCAAATAAACTGAGATAGGCGTAAAACCTGACATATCCTGGGTCATGAGCCATATAGCCATCGGTGTAGACCATGACTAATAGCGCTACCGTGGTGACAATCACCAGCATCAGGGCTGTTAAGTGGTCGATAGTGTAGCCCATTCTCAGGTGAAAATTGCCTGCTGCTGCCCATTCGAGGGTGCGGAGGTAAGGCGCGTGTCCTTGAATTTGACTCCACAGCAAGGCCAACGAGAAACTCATAGCTGCTCCCATCAAGGAGATGATCAATACAGCGTTGAGTTGTCGCAGGCGGTTTGTCACCTGATTTAAAGAAATTAACCCTAGACCAACCAGCATTGCCCCTAAAAGTGGAAATACTGGAATTAGCCAGGCATATTCATAGATTAGTTCCATCACTGACGCTTACTTTTAGAATTCTTGACTAAGGCTGAACTGTTAATAATTTTGACACACACCCTTGAGGATAAAATACCCCACCCAATCAGCTTTGGGTGGGGTAATTAAGCATGGTTTTATATTTGTCGAACTGGGTTTAGGGAATCAGCACTGTGAATAGTGCTACTTATAACCAGTAACTACTGCTCATAAGCTGATTTATGCTGAACGACATTCTAAGTCTGCTGTTGCTAGATTACTGTATGTTTTAGAACGGTTTTTGTAAGTAAGTTTAATTTCTTCTAAAGCCAGACGTAAATCTTCTTTACTACGGAAACTTTCTAGGCGATGCCGAACAATGCCATTTTCCACCAACAGTAAAGTTGGCAATGATTTGAGTCGATAGGTGTTAGCCAGTTTAAAATTATTATCAGCATTAACCCCTACTAACTTAATTTGATCACCACATTGAGCATTAAATTGCAATAACAGAGGGTGAATAATGCGACACAAGCCGCACCAGGGGGCTTCAAAATTAACTAAAACAGGAATTGGAGATTGTAAAACTTCTTGTGTAAATGTCCGCTCACTAACCGACAACACCATGACGCCTCTAAAATTATAAGGTTTTGATATTAAACTAGCTATCAGTAGCAGGAATGGGCAAGCCAGTCATTTCCTACATAAGCTTTAGGGAAACCATTTAGGGAAACCATAATTATGCAACTATTCCAGTATTGATTTTCACTGTGACACCAAAACCAGGGCGACTCATGCCGTGGCTATTTTGGCTTTTCAACTGCTGATTGCTGCTGCCAAGAAAATTTAAACTGCTGTGCTATCGGTTCCCCAGGAAAGGCATTTGACTCACAACACACCACTATAAAATATCAAACTGACTGAGCGCACCCCCACTGACAGCTATTTCAATTCATACTACATTGATTTGGCGGCAGTTGATCATCAGAAGTTTTGACTGACTTGATATTGTTTGTGGATAGTGGGGATCAACTCAAACTACCATTGTATCCTACTAGTTGCTACAAGTAACAGGGGGTGCGCCCAAGAAAGCAGTGCTATAAAAATTCCTACTCCTAAGTAGGCAGGGCGGAGAAATTCCTGCCATTTGATAGATTGACGACCATCAATAATTGCTAGGAAAGGAATAATTGATGTCCGCTCTTTGGCCATTTCAAAGGCCTGACCATAGCGCGCAGCCAAGCGGCGATCGCCATGCCAAACTCCAAACAAGTGATGCAATATTAACCCCATGGAAGTCACTAGGGTAAAGCTAGTTCCTAACCAAAGGGTATGAGCAAAACACCAAATTATTTGTCCTACCATCTGAGGATGGCGGGTAATACGAATAATTCCGGACTCGAACAGATAGACTTGGGGCTTTTGAATGGCGGCAATTTCTAGTAAATTGAAGGTAGCAGGATACAAAAATAAAAAGGAAATCGCTGATAATACCCAAACTACTTCTCTCACACCCGGCACGGACTGCACTAGCCAAAGTTGCAAACCATCATAGCGATGATTGAAAAAGTAAATAATTAAGATTACAGCTAACGGTAAACTAACTAATGCAAAGCAAATGCGATAAAGCCTTGCTCCTATGTGTTTTTCTGCCCAAGGACGTAAGGCGGCTCCTCCACTGTGAGCGATCGCGAAAGCTAATTGTAACCCCAACATGACAAAATGACTGGGAGTAAGCCAAGAATTGATCATAGTATACATAGGTGAAGTTATTTAACAAAAATTTAACTCAGTACAACCATTACCACAAAGTTTTCTTAAGGAGACTTTCGTCACACAATTTGGGATTTGAGATTTGCGATCTTCGCAGCCTACGCAGCGCAGCGAGTATTTTAGATTGACTGTACCCACAAAGGTATACAGTTTGGGGATTTTAGATGTTTTACCCTCCCCTGGCGGCGGGGCTTGAACCAAAACACAATTCAAAATCCCAAATCCCAAATCTAAAATTGTACGGTCAAGATGTTGTGGTACTGTCTTTTTCGAGTCAAGCCTCCAAGTTGAAGATGCAACAAAACAAGCGAGCGTGGAAAGCTGAAAAACTTGATTACATCGTCACTAGTCATGAGTCAAGAGTCATTAGTTTTTTAGGGTGTATACCCCGCCCCTCATGGCTGTAAACACTAATGACTCAGGAATTAGTTCCCACCATCATGTGGTTAACTAAGCACTCAGGACTAATGACTAATGACTCCGCGTAGCGGATTGATTTGTTGCCCAAGCTGCTCCTTTCAAAATTTGTGGGTTGAGCCTTATGTCTGACCTTCCTTTTACTTTAGATCAGTTACGTATCCTGAAAGCGATCGCAGCAGAAGGGAGTTTCAAGCGCGCTGCTGATAGTCTTTACGTCTCCCAACCTGCTGTGAGTTTGCAAGTGCAAAATTTAGAACGCCAGCTGGATGTGCCTTTATTCGACCGTGGAGGTCGTCGCGCACAATTAACCGAAGCTGGACATCTGCTCTTAAGCTACGGTGAAAAAATCCTGAGTCTTTGTCAGGAAACCTGCCGCGCTATCGAAGATCTACAAAATCTCCAAGGTGGTACTTTAATTGTCGGCGCTTCTCAAACCACTGGCACTTATCTGTTACCTCAAATGATCGGTATGTTCCGGCAAAAATATCCAGATGTGGCTGTGCAATTACACGTCCACTCTACCCGGCGCACCGCTTGGAGTGTCGCCAATGGACAAGTTGATCTGGCGATTATTGGTGGCGAAATTCCGGCTGAACTGGCAGAATCTTTGGAAGTCATGCCCTACGCTGAGGATGAATTAGCCCTGATTCTACCCATATTCCATCCCTTTGCTAAACTCGACAAAATTCAAAAAGAAGACCTATATAAACTACAATTCATTGCTCTCGACTCCCAATCAACTATCCGTAAAGTGATTGATCAAGTACTAGCACGCTCTGATATTGATACCAGGCGGTTTAAATTTGAAATGGAATTAAATTCCATAGAAGCCATCAAAAATGCCGTGCAATCAGGCTTGGGTGCTGCTTTTGTCTCTACCTCAGCCATCGCTAAAGAATTACAAATGGGTGTACTACGATGTACTCCTATTGAAGGTGTGGTCGTCAAGCGAACGCTGTGGATGATTTTTAATCCTAATCGCTATCGTTCCAAGGCGGCAGAAGCCTTTAGTCAAGAAATTTTGCCTCTGTTTGCTACCCCAGAATGGAATCAAGATATGTTAAAATTCTCACAACCAAAAATAGTAGTAAATACACTGGATGCAGCCACTACTAACTCTGCTGACGCAGGCTAACATCTAGTCATTAGTCTGTTGTCATCAGTCTTTTGTTTTTTGTTGCAAATGACTACTGACTAAATAATTACTAAGGGACTTACAAATAAAAAAATACGAAATCACTTAACGCACAAAACCTCTCAAACCCTCATAACTCTGTGTCCTCTGCGCCTCTGTGGTTCGTTTATTTAGATAATTTATTTCGTAAGTCCCTAATTCGTAGTTCGTAATTCGTAATGAATAAGTTAGGACACAACTTCCTTAATTTGTTGGTGGGAAAAATACAATTTATTCCCGGTTCCGATTAAATCGATTTATTGATGGCAGAAGAATTACGAATTACGAATTATCATTACGAATTATTCTGACTAATAAGTAACATGAAAGTTTACTGTACTCGTCCTAGCTGCCCTCGCCCTGAAAACTATTTTGCGGACTTAGATGATCAGACAACGCTGAAAACAACACAACAAAAATACTGCACTACTTGTGGGATGCCCCTGTTGCTCTATGGTCGGTATGTGCCAACTAGACTGCTGGGAAGGGGCGGTTTTGGTACAGCTTTTTTAGCACGCGATCGCCATATGCCGGGAATGCGTAAATGTGTAGTGAAGCAGTTCCAACCTGCGGGAAGTTTATCTTCAACTCAACTGGAACAAGCACAAAAGTTGTTTGAAAGAGAAGCAGAAGTTTTAGCCCAAATAGGTAGCCAAAACGACCAAATACCTGATTTATTTGCGTTCTTTCCCATCAATGTTGATAGTTTGCAAGCAGGGGAAGAAGACCAGTTTTTTTACTTGGTACAAGAATATATTGATGGGCAAAACCTGGAGGAAGAATTAATTCAAAATGGCAAATTCTCTGAACAGCAAATTTTAGAGGTACTGCAAGAAATTCTGAAGGTATTACAGTTTGTCCATGACAAAAAAATTATTCACAGAGATATTAAACCTTCTAATATCATGCGTCGTCGCGATGGCAGATTGTTTCTGCTGGATTTTGGCGCAGTTAAACAGGTAACAAATGCTGCATCTGGCGGCGCTGCTTCTTCTACTGGCATTTATTCTATGGGATTTGCCCCACCTGAGCAAATGTCTGGGAATCAAGTCTTTCCATCTACAGACTTATACGCGTTGGCTGTAACTCTTCTCAACTTGCTGACAGGAGAGGAAGCAACTAAGCTATTTGATGCCTATACTAACCAGTGGAAATGGCGTAATCAAGTGACTGTCAGCCCTCACTTGGCGGATATTTTAGACAAAATGCTTCTCCCTGCTGCTAATCAACGCTTTGCGTCGGCTGATGACGTTCTTGCAGCCCTGTCTCAACAATCAATCCCCCCAAAAGTCTTACAAAAATCTCAGACTCAGCCTCCACAACCGCCCAAAATTCAGCGAGTACAATCTCAACCAGCTTTTTCCACTTGGGAATTATTGGGTGGAGCCGCTTTTAGTGGGTTTGAGGGTGCATTAATTGCGATCGCTCTTTATAGTTTATTTGGATCAGATATTATAATTTCGGGAGCTGCTTCTGCTGTGATTTTAGGTATACTGATTTTTGCCCAAACTAGGCGCTGGATTGAAAAGTTTGATTTATTAATCATTCCAGGAATTACTTTCGCAATTATTTTTTTTGTTCCCTTTTTGCGGGCTGGAATTAACATTCCACAAATAGCCGTGCTAGCCGTTGCTGCTGGTTTAGTCGCTATTTCAGTTACAGCTATATTTCGTTTGATTTATAAATTAATATCTTTGATATTTTAATTATCTAGCGTTTGACAATTGGGTAGGTATAAAGAAATAATCAACCACATATTAAAACAGATGTAGACGCGTTAGCGGCTTGCCGTAGGCTACACAGATGAAGGTGATAAATTTGTGTTTTATTGATCAGACAATCGCTATAGTTAACAAGTTAGAAGGCTGATATGTCCCACAAGAACGAAACTAAAGTACTTTTGTTGTCCCTGCTAGTTACATTAGGATTAGTTGGTGGGGGTTTATGGTTATTTAAAGAGCAAATATTTCCCCAAAACCAGTCCGGTAATAATCTGCCAAGCACAGATAATCAATCCATCTTTGAACGCATTAGTTTTGGAGAAAAAAATTTAATTATCGGTGAACTTAGTCCAGCTAAAAAGGAGGGTGTGCAAGCTTTAGCAGATCAAAATTATGCTCAGGCGATCGCCAGTTTAGAAAAATCCTTAAAACAGCAGCGTAATGATCCCCAGGCACTGATATATCTGAATAATGCCCGCATTGGCTCTGCTAAAAGCTATAGTATTGTGGCATCTGTACCGTTAGGCACTGATCCCAACTCTGCTTTAGAAATTTTACGTGGTATCGCCCAAGCCCAAAATACCATTAATACCTCTGGAGGAATTAAGGGAGTGCCTTTAAAGGTAGGGATAGCCAATGATGATGATAATCCCCAAATATCTCAACAAATCGCTGCTAGCTTAGTCAAAAATTCGGATGTCTTAGGCGTAGTTGGACCTAATGCCAGTGATACGACTTTAGCAGCAGGGGATATTTATAATACTGGGAAATTGGTAGCCATTTCTCCTACCAGCACTTCTGTCAATATTACTAACTTTAGCCCCTACGTTTTCCGCACAGTTCCTAGTGATTTTATGGCTGCTAGAAGCTTGGCTAATTATATGGTCAAAAACTTGCAGAAAACCCAGGTAGCAGTTTTCTTTAATTCCCAAAGTAATTACAGTCAGTCTTTGAAAACTGAATTTGTTTCATCTGTGTCCTTGGAAGGCGGTCAGGTATCGAGTGAATTTGATTTGTCACAGGCTAATTTTAGTGCTGCGAAAAGTTTAGAACAAGCCACTAGGGAAGGTGCAGAAGTTTTGATGTTCGCAACTAATACTGAAACTCTAGATAAAGCTTTGCAAGTAGTCCAAATTAACAAAAAACAGTTAAATTTACTGGGAGGAGATGATGTTTACAACATCAAAACTTTAGAAGTGGGTGGAGAGCAAGCCTCTGGGATGGTACTAGCAGTTCCCTGGCATATTGAAGGGGAGAGCAAGTCAGAATTTCCCCAAACGTCTCGGCAGTTGTGGGGTGCTGATGTCAGTTGGCGAACTGCGATGGCTTATGATGCCACTGTCGCCCTGATTGCCGCATTAGAAAAAAATCCTACACGTTCGGGGGTACAACAGGCACTTTCTTCGTCTGATTTTTCCACAACAGGCGCTTCTGGTGCAATTCGATTTTTACCATCAGGCGATCGCAGGTCCCCTGTTCAATTGGTGACAATTGTTCCTAAAACAAATTCTCGTTCTCGTACTGGCTATGACTTTGAACCAATACCATAATCAGCCAAAACCAAAAGTGCGGAATGTGAGTCTAGTACATCAAAAAATAATTAAACACACTTGAAAACTGCTGTAGACATGCTATTAGCCCTTGCCGTTGGGGCGGACGCAAGGGCCATAGACTGGTCATTACCAAAACATTTATTCTCCCTTCTAAATGTTTTGGTAAATCGAACAAATTGAGCATTGAGATTTTTTAATCAACACATTACCCAATTAAGCGCAATCTGTTTGTGGTGGTCAAACAGATTGGTTAAACCAAGCAGCAAGTAGGTATTGCTGACTCTAACTTACTGTGACTTTTTGTCATCAGCTCTGAACTGCGTTTTAGTTGACTCGATTGATCGAATCTGCCGGCAAGCAAATGAGATTGTCTCCTTGAGTCAGAATTAAACCGCGTTGACGCAACTTGCCCATCAAGCGAGTCACAGTTACACGAGTTGAACCAATAGCGCTACCAATTTGGGCATGAGTCAAGGGGAAGGGCAAAGCGTACCCACGAATCACATCGGGGTCGGTTTCGCTCATGGATGGCTCTCCATATTCCTCAATCAAGAGTGTGAGGAATCCTAAGAGTCGGTCAATTGTGCGCCGTTGTCCCAAGGCACTTAGCCACAGCAATTTACGCTGGTGCTGATACCTAAAGGCATCCATGACTTCACGCCGGAAGTGTGGCCAGTTGTCTAAATCGTGCCAGTACATCCACAGCACCGCAGTTTGGTCAACGTGGGCGTATGCTTGGAGCGTGAATGGTGACTGAGCAACAATTTCAAATGGCTGTCCCGCACCGACAAAACCCAAAAAGGCTTCTTCTGGAGTTCTGTTAATTCGTCGAGATGTTAGCTGACTAGCAGTAGCACTAACTTGTGCGGTTCCTACCATGCGGATAGCACCCCTTTGTACCAAGTAGAGCAATCCAGGCCGGGCTGGAATGCGTTCATCTTTGCTAAAGGTGCGGCAGCGATAGTGTTCTTGAGCCCAGTCAAGAATTCGTTGCCAAGTCAAAAAAGGCCGTGATGCCTCAGAAAAAGAAGATGGAGATTGCATAGGTAACAAAGAGCGTTCGGCTGAAGACAAAGACGTAATAAAAAGGTGCAAGGAGTGTCTTTGTGTTGGCAGAGTAGGCTTAACGCCTAACAGCGCCAGCCATACAAAGAGTAGAAAAGCAGTTAATTTGCACTCTACTCTTTTGTTATACTTCCTACTGTACAATGATTGTAGTAAAATTTACTTACTATTCATAGAATATTCATCAAATTTTATGCTACTCTCATTTTTCTTCATCAAGTTTAGATTTATATCTTAAGATAGCTGAAGAAAATATACAAATAAGTAAAGTATACCTCTTGAGTGCAGGTTTATGATATTAAAAGCTACTAATGAGCAACTATACAGCAATTAAAAGCTTAATATATAGCTACTTAGTATATGCCCTAAGTATTGATACACTGAATAATGAATTGATCAGCATTGAAACTAAAAAATTTCCTCTCTACAAAGGTAGAGACAATAGTCGAGTTTTATATATTTCAGGTGTCGCCCTCCGGTTGGGGAAATCTCATAATCAAACAAATCTGGAGATAGCCAGTGGTATTGTCTCTCACTTATCAGCACAGCGTGGCGACGTTTTTAGGGTAGAAATAGTTCCCCCTGGATGGATTTATTTGGAATTAACCCATCAATTTTTAGCTACTTGGTTACAAAGCCTGGTAGTTACCAATGCAGTTAGTGGTGGGGAAATGGAAACAAGCAAAATTACCAAACAAAATCTGTCTCGTTTGTTTACTATTCAATACGCTCATGCACGCTGCTGCTCATTGCTGCTGCTAGCTCACCGAGAAGGATTAATTAAGCTTACAGAACCGATGCCAAATTTGGTGTCAATAGAGCAAATACCTTGGCTCAACGATGAGCAAAAACTCCGCCTCAGTCACCCAGCAGAGGGTCGTTTAATTGCCGAGTTAGTAGAAGTGATAGACAATTTAGAGTGTCCTGATTTGAGTGGTGCGGTGAACTGGGAAAAAGTAGCACTGAATTTAAGTCAAGCTTTTGAGGCGTTTTGGAGCCAGTGTCGTATTTGGGGTAAGGTAAAAATTTCTTTCCCAGAATTATCCCAAGCCAGACTGGGATTAGTAATCGCTACTCAGTCTGTGTTGAGGTGTTTACTGGTAGACAAACTGGGTGCTGTTGCTCCTGTGGAGTTATAGCTGGGGAGTGGGGAGTAAGAAGAGGCAGGGGGGCAGGGTGCAGGGTGCAGGGGGGAAGAGGCAGGGGGGCAGGGTGCAGGGTGCAGGGGGGAAGAGGCAGGGGGGCAGGGTGCAGGGTGCAGGGGGGAAGAGGCAGGGGGGCAGGGTGCAGGGTGCAGGGGGGAAGAGGCAGGGGGGCAGGGTGCAGGGTGCAGGGGGGAAGAGGCAGGGGGGCAGGGTGCAGGGTGCAGGGGGGAAGAGGCAGGGGGGCAGGGTGCAGGGTGCAGGGGGGAAGAGGCAGGGGGGCAGGGTGCAGGGTGCAGGGGGGAAGAGGCAGGGGGGCAGGGTGCAGGGTGCAGGGGGGAAGAGGCAGGGGGGCAGGGTGCAGGGTGCAGGGGGGAAGAGGCAGGGGGGCAGGGTGCAGGGTGCAGGGGGGAAGAGGCAGGGGGGCAGGGTGCAGGGTGCAGGGGGGAAGAGGCAGGGGGGCAGGGTGCAGGGTGCAGGGGGGAAGAGGCAGGGGGGCAGGGTGCAGGGTGCAGGGGGGAAGAGGCAGGGGGGCAGGGTGCAGGGTGCAGGGGGGAAGAGGCAGGGGGGCAGGGTGCAGGGTGCAGGGGGGAAGAGGCAGGGGGGCAGGGTGCAGGGTGCAGGGGGGAAGAGGCAGGGGGGCAGGGTGCAGGGTGCAGGGGGGAAGAGGCAGGGGGGCAGGGTGCAGGGTGCAGGGGGGAAGAGGCAGGGGGGCAGGGTGCAGGGTGCAGGGGGGAAGAGGCAGGGGGGCAGGGTGCAGGGTGCAGGGGGGAAGAGGCAGGGGGGCAGGGTGCAGGGTGCAGGGGGGAAGAGGCAGGGGGGCAGGGTGCAGGGTGCAGGGGGGAAGAGGCAGGGGGGCAGGGTGCAGGGTGCAGGGGGGAAGAGGCAGGGGGGCAGGGTGCAGGGTGCAGGGGGGAAGAGGCAGGGGGGCAGGGTGCAGGGTGCAGGGGGGAAGAGGCAGGGGGGCAGGGTGCAGGGTGCAGGGGGGAGAAGACGGTAACTTCCCAATGACTAATGACTAATGACTAATGACTAATGACTAATGACTAATGACTAATGACCAATGACTAATGACTAATGACTTTTCTCGTAAGTATTGACTCATTTAATAACCTCGGCTATATTATCAGGTGTGTGAGGAGCGAACCAGCGAAGGCACCGAGACGAAACACGGTCAGTCGTCGGTGTCTTTTCTGATTTTATTAGATAAAAATAATACTCTTACGACAGTAAAAACTTCTCGATCGCAGTTGCAACTCCATCTTTTTCTACATGAGGAGCTACCCATTGCGCGATCGCCTGCACACCTTCTGGAGCATTACCCATAGCTACACCAATACCAGCATATTGCAGCATTTCAAAGTCATTAAAGTTATCACCAATAGTCATCACATTGCTACTTTCTAAGCCTAGCAGTTCTTCAGCTATGTAACGCACCGCAGTTCCCTTGTTCACTAAGGGATTAGCGGCTTCAAAAAAGGTGGCGACAGATGTTGTTAAATAAAGTTCCGCAGGTGTGTATTGGCGGCGCAAATTCCCCAATAGCTCGTTGATCGCTTCTGTATCGTCGCACAAAGCTAAGATTTTTGTGGGTTCATTGCTGAGGACTTGGCGCAAATCCCCCACAGCAATGGGATTAATACCAGAACGTTGGGCATAAATTTGAGTTTCTGGACTCAAATCTCGGACGTAAAGCTGATCATTTATATAGAAGTGGACGGATAGGAGCGATCGCAGATGCGGCTGTTCAAAATAATCTAGTAGCTGGTGCGCCATGTCTTTGGAAACAGCCCAATGACGATGAATTTTCTGATTAGCTGGGTCTTGAATCCAAGCGCCCTGATAAGCTGATAATGGCAGCAGAGAGTTAATTTCTTGATGGAAGCGTAAAGCCGAACAATACATCCGACCAGTTGCGATCGCCACCTGAATTCCTTTAGCTTGTACTGCGGCGATCGCCTCCTTCACAGGTGCGCTGATAGTGTTAGACTCTCCAGAAATCGTCCCATCTATATCTAAAACCAGTAACTTAATATTTTGTGCAGCTTTAGCATAGTTAGCAGTCAATGTCAAGTCAGAGGCAGATGCTTTGTGCATAAATTCCCTAGGTTTGAACTCCCAATATGAGGTTAGCAGTCTCTAGGGGGCAGTGGGTAACACTTAGGCTAAAATATGGTTATGTCTCAAACTTCCAATCCTGTCACCGCCACACGTCCCACGTTCATCCTTGTAGATGGACACTCCTTAGCCTATCGTTCTTATTTCGCTTTCGCCAAAGGACGAGATGGTGGATTGCGTACCAAAGAGGGAATTCCTACCAGCGTCTGTTTTGGCTTTCTGAAATGTCTGTTAGAAGTCATGACGACAGAACAGCCAGAAGCGATCGCGATCGCCTTTGATTTAAACTTACCAACATTTCGCCACGAAGCCGACGACACATATAAAGCAGATCGTCCAGGAACACCAGAAGACTTTATTCCTGACTTAAAAAATCTCCAAGAATTACTCACAGGCTTTAACTTACCCATTTTCACAGCCCCAGGTTATGAAGCCGATGATGTCTTAGGAACCCTAGCACAAAAAGCATCCGCAGCAGGGTATAAAGTCAAGATTTTGTCAGGTGATAAAGATTTATTTCAACTTATTAACCCAGAGCAAGAAATCACCGTTTTAAACTTTAGTCCAGATGCTCTAAAACGCTCCACAAATAGCATCACCGAATTTAGTATAGAAGAAGTTAAAGCCAAATTAGGCGTATTACCTACACAGATTGTTGATTATAAAGCCCTCTGCGGTGATAAATCAGATAATATTCCTGGTGTTAGGGGGATTGGCGAAAAAACCGCCGTACAGCTACTAACTAAATACGGTTCTCTGGCTGAAATTTATGCAGCCATAAACGAAATTAAAGGCGCAGTACAGACAAAACTAGCAGCAGGTAAAGAAGACGCGGAAAAATCGAAGTATTTAGCAAAGATTGTCTTAGACGTTCCCCTAGAAATCAAATTAGAAAACTGCAAATTAACAGGATTTGATACCAGTCTTCTCACACCTATTTTAGAAAAATTAGAATTTAAACATTTCTTAGGAAAAATAGACGAACTTCAGCAACATTTTGGCGGAGAAATTGCAGAGACTTCCACAGCAACCCCCACCGATGACGAAGACGAAGATATATCATTTTTCACACCTGCTGAAACAGCAGCAGCAATATTACAGCAACCAGCTTCATTAATTCAACCCAGGATTATTAACACCCCCGAAAAACTCAAAGAATTAGTAAAACTGCTGGAAACATTTACTAACCCAGATATCCCCGTCGCTTGGGATACAGAAACTTCAGATTTAGAACCACGGGATGCGACCTTAGTCGGAATTGGCTGCTGTTGGGGAACACAACCAGATGAATCAGCATATATTCCCATAGCGCATAAATTTGGGGAAAACTTGAGCCAAGATGTGGTATTTGCAGAACTCAGTCCCATTCTGACAAGTGCTGATTATCCCAAGACTTTCCAAAATGGCAAATTTGACCGCTTAGTATTTCGTTGTCAAGGAATTAAGCTGGCGGGAATTGTATTTGATACCATGTTAGCCAGTTATGTTCTCAATCCAGATACTCCCCACAACCTGAATGATATATCACTGCGTTATTTAGGTTTAATTCTCAAAAGTTATGAAGATTTAGTTCCCAAAGGACAAACTATTGCTGATATTAGTATTGCATCTGTGGGATATTATTGCTGTTTGCAAGTCCACGCTACATTTCAACTTGTGCAGAAATTACGAGAGGAACTAGAAAAGTTTCCCGCTTTGCATAAATTATTATTAGAAGTAGAACAACCGCTAGAAGCAGTTTTAGCGGAAATGGAATATACAGGTGTTTGCATTAATTCAGCTTATTTACACGAACTATCGCAGCAATTAGAGATAGATTTAGCCAAGTTAGAGGAAACAGCAACGTCAATTGCTGGAGAAACATTTAACTTGGGTTCTCCTAAACAATTGAGCGTCATCTTATTTGATAAATTGGGATTAAGTACCAAATATTCCCGAAAAATCAAAACTGGTTACTCTACAGATGTAGCGACATTAGAAAAACTCCAAGAAGTTGATGAAACTGGGTTTGTTGATGCCATGATGGAGTACCGCACTTTATCTAAATTAAAGTCTACTTATGTAGATGCGTTACCAGCATTAGTCCGTCCCGATACTCAGCGACTCCACACTAATTTTAATCAAACAGTCACAGCTACAGGTCGCTTATCTTCTTCTAATCCCAACTTACAAAATATTCCTATTCGCACAGCTTTTAGTCGTCAGATTCGCAAAGCATTTTTACCAGAATCAGGATACTTAATGGCTGCGGCTGATTACTCACAAATAGAGTTGCGAATATTAGCTCATTTAAGTCAAGAGCCGATATTATTACAAGCATATCAGCAAAACGAAGATATTCATACTGTCACAGCCCGGTTGGTGTTTGAAAAATCAGATATTACATCAGATGAACGTCGCATAGCTAAAACTATCAATTTTGGTGTAATTTATGGTATGGGTTCGCTGAGGTTTTCCCGTTCCACTGGGATAGATAAAAGTATTGCTAATGAGTTTATTAAGCGATTTAATGAACGTTATCCCCAGGTTTTTGCATATTTGGAAGGGGTTAAAAAACAAGCAATTTCCCAAGGTTATGTCGAAACTATTCTTGGTCGTCGGCGTTATGTTGACTTTAAAAATGATAGTTTAAGAAAACTAAAAAACAGCAAACCCGAAGACATCGACTTAAGTAAATTAAAAAATCTCGGTCCTGAAGATGCGGGATTATTACGTTCTGCTGCTAATGCGCCAATTCAAGGTTCCAGCGCTGATATTATCAAGATTGCGATGATTAGAATGCATGAAGTTTTGCAGAAATATCAAGCACGTTTGTTATTACAAGTTCACGATGAATTAGTGTTTGAAGTTCCTCCCCAAGAATGGGAAGAATTGCAACCACAAATTAAATCAGTTATGGAAAATGCTGTAACTTTGAGTGTTCCATTACTGGTAGATGTCCGCGCCGGTGATAATTGGATGGAGACGAAATAATTACAGTTAAATTTACAGCACTTTGCAAGTAAATGTAGTATCGTAGGGTGCGTTAGGATGAAATCCGTAACGCACCAAAGCCTTAATAATGGTGCGTTACGCTGCGCTCTAGCGTAAGCCATGCCCCTTGGGCTATACACACCCTACTTGTTTGTTCAATAATCAAATAGTATTCCTATATCTTACTGTTTATGATTGATCATGATCGCTTATTTAAGGAGTTGCTAACAACTTTTTTTGTAGAGTTTCTAGAATTGTTCTTACCAGAAGTGCTAACTTATTTGGAACAAGATTCTATAGAGTTCTTGGATAAGGAAGTTTTCACTGATGTTACTGCTGGAGAAAGATACGAAGCCGACTTAATTGTTAAAGCTAAATTTCTGGGTCAAGACTCTTGCTTTTTGATTCACGTCGAAAATCAATCCTCTAAACAAGCAAGTTTTGATAAGCGGATGTTTCGCTACTTCTCCCGGTTGTATGAAAAATTCGACATACCTGTATATCCGATAGTTTTATTATCTTACGATTCTCCAAAAACGCCGGAAACAAATATACATCAAGTCGCATTTCCTCACAAAGTTATTTTACAATTTAACTATGATGTCATTCAGCTAAATCAACTCAATTGGCGTGATTTTCTACGTCAACAAAATCCCGTAGCTACTGCGTTAATGGCAAAAATGAACATCGCACCAGCAGAACGCCGTCAAGTCAAGTTTGAATGTTTGCGTCTGTTAGCGACGTTAAAATTAGACCCAGCTAGAATGCGGTTAATTTCCGGTTTTATTGATACTTATTTACGCCTCAGTCCCCAAGAGCAAGAACTTTTACAAGCTGATATTGCTACCATAGAACCAAGACAACAGGAGGAAGTTATGGAAATAGTTACAAGTTGGATGGAAGAGGGAATTGAGCAAGGAAAAGAACAAGCAACACTATCTTTAGTTATGCGCTTACTTCCTAGAAGGGTTGGTACGCTGACACCGGAGTTAGAAGCACGGGTTCAGCAGTTATCGCTGACTCAGTTGGAAGATTTATCTGTAGCGCTGCTGGATTTTTCCTCAGTAGAAGATTTAACCGCTTGGTTGGAACAAATTCCAGTCAACACTTCTAATTAGGGATAAGGGACTAAAAAATCAAAAAATACCCAATCAGGACTTACGCAAAATTATGAAAAAACGAACCACGTTCGCGCAGCGTCTCCCCTTGGGAGAAGGACACGAAGGACACGAAGGGAAGAGGTTTCAGAGAGTTCTTGCGTAAGTCCTACCAATTTGTAGGGTGGGTTAGCGTAGCGTAACCCACCATAAACTTAAGTGATAATCGTGGGTGACGCTGTTGAGTTTATCTATTGATTTTATCCTCAATAATTTGAATCTCTTCTGCTGTTAACCCGTAAAGTTGATAAACCAGTTGATCTATTTCTGCTTCTAATGCGGTTGTGTCTGCTTGGGTGTCTGATTTTTTGGCGGTGAGGATTTGCTCAACTAATTTTTCTAATAATATTCTCTGGGGTTCTGTAGCTTTGGCGATGGGTATTTGAGAAACATACATTGGCTTAAATTCAAAAAATCCACCCTGTTTAGATGCGGCTATTTGTTGAATGAACCACCACATTAAAGATGAGTTAAGAATTGCTAAAGTATAATTAATATTTTTTGGAATACAAATAGAGGTTTTATCGTTGCTGTAATACCCTGAAGAATCGGGAGCATATTCAACATTATTAATAATTGCAGGAATTATAATTTTAGGTTGTTTAAATTCTTCCCAGTAAATACAAGAGCGCAATTCCCAAAAGAATTTACCCTGGTCGCATCGCTTAATTAATGCTTCTCTAAATTGAGTAAGATGTTGATAAATTGCAGGATATGTGATAGCTAAAACTTTCTCTGCTTCTTTTTCCGGTTTATCAGACCAAGGATGTTTTTTATTTTCAGAAGATTCAATTTTGATGATATAGTGATTAGCAAATTCAACAGACCATCGCTTCACATCTCTTCCACGTAAGAAAGGTTTTAAAACTTCAGCAGAGGAGGGATGTTCGTTAATCAATTTATCACGAGTAGCTTGATCTATAACAAAAGCTTGATTAAATCCTGTTTTAATACCATAATAAAATTTGCCGTTTACATACTCTCCTAACGGCGTTCCAGCGTTTCTGATTTTACCTAACAAATCTATAATATCTAAAGATTCTAACCGCCAACCGTCAAGATTTAAATTTTCTTGTGAAATGCTCACACCTGACTGATTTAAAACCGTTGCAAATTGTGCAATATTTTCTTTCTTGGCTTTATCCCATGACAAAGCTTTGACTTGATTTTGATCAGATTTACAGTTACTTAATGTAATAATACTAGGATAGGCGATCGCTTCCTCAAAAACCGGAAAATCACCAAAATCAATTAAACTATGAATAGTTGTTGTATCTGTCAAAAGCTGACGTAACTTTTCACCATAACCAGCGCGAAAATATTTATTAGATGAAATATAAGTTAAATAACCTTTTGGCTTTAATAATTTTAAACCTAGCTCATAGAAATACACAAATAAATCTGCAATTCCTGTATAACATTGATAGGTTTGTTGCAAAATTGGCTTCAACTCCTTAATTTCTTCTTGTCTAATATAAGGAGGATTCCCAATCACCACATCAAAACCGACAAACTCCCCTTTGTTATCCAAAACTTCAGGAAATTCAAAACGCCATTCCAGCGAATTTTCATAAATCTTATCGTTTTCTATCTTATCAATCTTAGCTTTTAACTTGTCAATCTCATTATTTAACTTAGTAACTTTTTTCTCCCGTGTCTTTTTCTCAGCTTTGGTTTCCTCAAATAACAAAGTTTGATTTTCTAAATTATAAATCTCACCTTCTAAGCGTCTGATTTTAGTTTTATCGGGGTCACTTAGTCCCAGAGTCGTCTGAAAATTACCCTTAATATCTTCAATTAACTTTTCCATTTCCCGTTTCTGCTGTTTATTTTGAGCATTGCGGTAAGTTTCCACAGCATGGCGATAATTATTTATACTGTATTGTTTTTTATTTAAAGCTTGTCGTAAATCAGCATCCAACGCAAAACGACTAATTAAAGAATTACCGCATTTGATATTAATATCAATATTTGGTAGAGTTTCCAACTCTGTGTAATTACTATCAGCTTTATAATAAGCATTTTTTAACAGTTCAATCCATAACCGCAGACGACATATTTTTACAGAGTTGGGATTAATATCTACACCAAATAAACAATTTTCAATAATGGTCTGTTTTTCATGAAATAGCGTTTCTTGTATCCGTTGACTTTCCTTATTTTTAGGATTATACTCAAATAATTCACCATCATTATCAGTGATAACTAACTCATCATTTACCACTTCAACGTGATAATCTCTTAATGTTTTACCTGACCTATCGAGTAAAATCTTAAGTTCACTTTTAATGGCTATAATTTCATTGAGAGCGGAAACTAAAAAATGTCCTGAACCTACAGCCGGATCACAAATTTTTAAGCTGTTAATAATTTGATTAGCTTCTGGTTTATCGGATATTCTCTCATATAATTGCTCAATATCTTGACAATTCCAACCTTTAGCCTGATTAAACTTCTGCAAAACGGCTCGGCGAATTGTTTCACGACACATATACATGGTAATGAAACCAGGAGTAAAGAAGGAACCATCTTTATATCCGTTAATCTTCTCGAAAATTAAGCCAAGTACAGAAGCATTAATTAGTCTTTTGTTGTCTTCTTGAATTTCTTCGGAACCTTCGCTGCTGAAGTCGTAAGCGTTAAGAAATTCAAACAGGTATTGTAATGTGTTTAGTTCACCTGTGCGCTTTTTACCATTGCTGTCTTTTAAGACGCTGGAGGAGAAAATCTGCAAATTCTCATCTCTGAGGTTGCTGATAAATATTGTCACTTGTTCAATATCTGTTGGTTCAAATAGGGAACTATTCAAATAAGGAACATTGGTAAATATTTTTTGGAGACTTTCGCTTCTTTCACTGGGTTTACGTGCTAAGACGCTGAAGAAAAGACTGTTTAAATCATCGAAGTTTTTGATTTTTTCTAAATTTAAAAATCCTCTGGACTGATCATTTTTGTGATATTTAATTAATTGCGCTTCTAATAATTTCAGAAAAAGTATGCGATTAATCCAAGTGATTGATAATTCTAACCCAAGATTAAAAAGTTGGTCTTGGTAAGTTTCTCCAAATTGTTCTGGCTTTTTTAGGCGAGAAATTTTATCTAAACTATCAAGTTGCACAATTGCATTTTCAATCAGGGAACCTGAATTTCGTTCACCTGCTTTTTTTCGTTGAATGAGTTTTTTACTACCTTCTTTGGTTTCGGTCAAACCAATAATATGTAATAATTCGCTATAAAAACCTTTGTCAAGACTATTACTATCGTTAGCAAAGGGTAATTTTAATAAGTGTTCTGGTGAAAGTAATTTAAACAGCGCAATTAGTTGATGATCATTTTGCTGCTGTGACTGATTTAAAATTTCTGCGTAGTCTCGAATATCAAAATAGGTAAAAGGAATTGAGTCTTGAATTTGGGCTATGGCTGGTTGAGCTATTTCTTTATAGAAAAATTCTGTTTTTTTACTGGATAATCTCCCGGCTTCAAATTCGATAAATTGGTTTAAAAATGCTTTGTTTTCAATAAAGGCTTTTTCAAAAGTATTTGCGTCAAAAATGAACCATTCGTATATGTTAGTGGCGATTAAATATTTAATTTCTAGGTTTTTATTTGTAATGCGATCGCCTAAAAAATATAATACCAATTCCTGAAATGCTTTAGTATTTAAATTATCAACTTTGAGCATTTCGCCTTTGTTCGTTGGCTTTTTAGCTTCTAAAATTACACCAACATTACTTTGAGCATCTTTACCGTTATGAATAACAAGGTCATTACGTCCTTTTGTATTGATAAAATGATTGGGGCTATAATAAGTATTCTTTAAAAAATCGGCAATCAGATTTTTATGAAACTCTTCTGATTCAGCTTCGTTTATTTGCGCGAGGAGAGTAGACAGATGAGTTTTAAATAGGTCAATTTCAACTCTGTTGGGCTTAACTTTTAGGAATGCTTTATTTAAGGCTTGTCTGGGTTGAAGTTTATTCATTTGTCTGAACATTTATAGCAATTTAATATAACAGTTTAAAAACTTGCAAATTCACTAGAGAACATTTCTCAAGCTTCTACTAACCCCCCTACCTCTCCTTGTAGTTAAGAAACCCCACCCCTAACCCCTCCGGTGCAAGCGACGAGGGGAACTAGATTTTTGCACCTTAGCGAACGCGACAGAATTTGCGATCATTATCATGTTCAGGATTTTGCCAAGAATAAGCAAAATGGCTCACACCTTTTAATTGGGGAGTAGCTTGGCGCAGTGCTTGCATTTGGGCTTCTAGTGATGGACGATTACCCACTGATTTTCCCCAACTTCCTGCTAAAGCCGGAATAACTTTTGTTCCTGGTTGTGCAGCTTTCAAAACTCGTTGTACTTCCTGTACAATGCAACTAGCATTACCACAAGTAGAATAAGACATGGGATGCCATTCTAAAGAACTAGGAAACCTATCCCAAGGTTGCAAGCGGGAATCATAGCCTCGTCCGATAGCTTGATTACCATCTGGAAAAAACACTGCGCCGGAGGGTATTCCTTGTTGCTGGGGTGAGTAAGTACCTAATGCCACAAAATCTAAAATACCTTGCATGGCGTGAGCCACTGCTAGTTGCCATAATTGCACTTGTAACAGTGGTTGTCTGTCAGTTGCAGAGAGGATTGACTTTTGCTCTGGTTGAGGAATCCGACCTTGCCACATGGGTTCGTTTTCTTGAGGGTGAAGCCGATCTATTTCGTTGATATCCCCGGCTGTGATGTATCCCTTACCCACAAAACGCTGAATTAGTTCTCTTCCTTTGTTGTTCTGGGCGCGGTTAAATAAAGCTTGTTGAGTGGCTGGAGTAAATAGCCATAAGTCCGAAACTTTGGTAGCAATAGAATCTGTTCCGGCTTGTCGCGGATAGCGCACGTAGTCAAATAGAATTCCATCTGGGCGGCGGCGGACTACTTCCTGTACCATTTGATAGTAGTCGCGTTTGGCTTGTAAATTATAGGGGTCTATGAATAGTTGAGAACCGTTATCAGTGACGGATAGGCTGTTTTGACCTTTGCCATTGCGTGCGATCGCCTCTACCCGGTCTGGGCGTTGAGCGTAAGTATAGCCGAAATTGTTGGTAAACACCCAGGCGTAAACTTTTAAACCACGTTGCCGACCTTTTTCAATAGCCACAGACAGCAAATCGATGTTTTCGGCTCCGGCGGTGCGAACTACAGATGGCCAGACTGTGGGATTACTTCCTGCTGGTAATAATACCTGCCCATCTGAAAAAGCTTCTACATAAACTTGGTTATAGCCACGGTTGACAATTCGATCCATAATCTGGTCAATTGCTCCTGGCTGAATGTCACAGGGATATAAACGTAACCAAATCGCTTGGGTTTCTGGCCAAGTTTGATTACGGCAATTTTGCAAATCCTCTGCGTGTTGCTTCAAAAGTTGTTGGTAGCGTTTCTGAGCCTCTGGATTGCTTTGGAGTGCTGACAAACGTAAGTCTTCTTTGGCTTTTGCTGCTGCTGTGGTTAATTGGCAATATTCGGTTACTTGCGCCTGTGCTGCTGGGCTACCAAAGTAAGAAATAAACAAACTACTGGTAAAAACGGTAGCGAATAGACAGCGCCAAAATAAAATTGTTCTGGAAAGATTCAAAGGACAGTTAAACATACCTAAAAGTATAAGCACAAATCAATAATCAATCCTAATGCAAAAAAAATTTTAGCTACAGGTATAAAAAATTTTACTTGATCACTGAAAGTTTTGCAGCTTACATATTCAAGACTGCCAAAATTCTCTTTCTGTTGCCAGATTTTTTGATAAATTTTTTACAACAACTGCCTAATGCAGAGTTAAACTATTTTGGGAGTAATTTATACTCGACTTTTCTGGTGTTTTAAGTTTCATGCAATCAATTAATTGACAAGTAGTCAAGAGTCAACCGTCTAGAGTAAAAATTGAGGACTCTGGACTTTTGACCCTTAACAATCGAATTACCAATAGTTAAGCCCCACGCCTCAGCGCAGTTTCTACCCGTGCTAACTCTTGCTCTAGACGAGTTCTGAGCTTTTGGGGTACGGGACGATTTGGGTAAGAGCTGTAGTGTCCAGCTAGGGAGTTGAGAGCTGTTCGCATGGTTGTAAAGGAATTAAGACCGGAAACAGAGTTATCCCGTTGGTAGCGAGCCGAAAAATCGTTAATTTTTTGACGTGCTTCTGCTTGAATAGCGGCTCTGTCGGGTGAATCTGCTGTTAAATCCAGAGCTTGTTTCATAACATTGACTACAGCCAAGGTGTCTTGACGGTAATCCCCTGTCAAACTGTCTGAACTCTCAGAACAGCCCATGAGTCCAAGGGTGACAACCAAAACCAAGGCCAGTAGACGCGACCAATAGCGCTTCATATTTGTTCAGTGAATAAGAGGTAAATCAAGGTCTATCCTATCCTGGATTGGTATCCTGGGGATCATTTCGGTTGGGGAGTGGGGAGAAGAGGCAGGGGAGCAGGGAGCAGGGAGCAGGGGGGAGAAGAGGGTAACTTCCCAATGACTAATGACTAATGACCAATGACCAATGACTAATGACCAATGACCAATGACTAATGACTAATGACTTTTTGATAGAGAGTGTCGCGTTGTTGGTGGGGTCTTCCGAGAGAGGCGATCGCATTTTGTAGAGTTTCCACTTCCATACAAGTACCACCCAAAGCTCCTGCCATTGTGGTAATGTGTTCTTCCATTAATGTGCCGCCGATATCGTTGCAACCCCACAATAAAGCTTCCGTAGCACCAGCTAGCCCCAGTTTTACCCAACTTGGTTGATGGTTGGGGATGTAATTTCCCAAATAAATCCGCGCCACTGCTGTGAGTAATAGAGCATCATTTAATACTGGTTGGTCACGTCCGACACGACGGCGTAATGATTTCGGTGCTTCTTGTCCGACAAATGGTAATGGAATAAACTCGGTAATGCGCGCCGGATATCCCTGATTGATGGCAGTTTTTTGGAGCGATCGCAATTTTTCTAAATGCCCAATTTGTTGTTCTGGCGTTTCAATATGCCCCGATAGTATAGTGCTAGTAGTCGGTAAACCTAATTTATGGGCTGTACCTACAATTTCTAACCAAGTGGCTGTATCAATCTTTTCTGGACACAGTACCCGCCGCACTTGATCATCTAACACCTCAGCTGCTGTTCCTGGCATTGAGCCTACACCAGCATCCCGCAAAGCAGCAATTACATCAGCATATTCAATACCGTCAATTCTGGCGATAAATTCCACTTCTTGAGGCGAAAAAGCGTGTAAATGTATCTGGGGAAATTCCTGCTTGATGGTTTCTACTAACTTTAAGTAATAATCTAAAGACTTGCCGTTGATTTGCGCTTGTGGGTTTAATCCCCCCTGCATACAGATTTCCGTTGCGCCTCTTTGTACCGCATCTGTGGATTTTTCGAGAATTTGCGCCCAATCCAACCAGTAAGCACCAGCCTCACCGTCATCCCGGCGGAAAGCGCAAAAACTACAGTGTTGCTCACAGATATTAGTAAAGTTGATATTGCGGTTAATGACGTAAGTTACAGTATTGCCTGCTTGACTGTAGCGGAGTTTGTCAGCCGTAGTCCGAATGGCTGCGATCGCTTCTGGGTCAGTTTGTTTTAACAATACCACTCCATCGGCGGGAGATAAATCGTACCCCAAGAGGGCATGATCCAAAATACTATCAACAGTTGTACAGGGCATCAGTCATAACCAAGTTACTTTTACTATTTTGGCAGAAATTATTATTAATGTTCAGACTATCAGAATTGATTAAATTAATATTAATTAAAAACTATTTCATGTATAATCTCTACCGACCAATATGAATAAAAAAAATAATGTTTTGTTGTCAGAAACAATTACCCCATTACAAATTCCAGAACTACCCCCTGCCAACTTCGGATTTAATAGTGAACCCATCTATCTTTCACTTGTGATTCCCACTTACCAAGAGCGTGACAATATTGAAAAGATTGTCAAAATATTGAGTGAACTCCTCGATGAATCTATCCCTGGACAATACGAACTAATTGTAGTTGACGATGATAGCCCTGATCGCACTTGGGAAGTAGCACAATCCCTCATGGGGGAATATCCGCAATTGCAGGTAATGCGACGGGAACAAGAACGGGGGCTGTCTTCAGCTGTAATTCGGGGATGGCAAGTGGCAAAGGGTAGTATTCTAGGGGTGATTGACGGAGATTTACAGCATCCACCAGAAATATTAATCGAATTATTGTTTGCAATTAAACAGGGAGCAGATTTAGCAGTAGCTAGCCGTCATATAGATGGGGGTGGCGTTAGTAGTTGGAATATTATCAGGCGTTTTTTGTCCCGTGGCGCTCAAGTATTAGGATTAATTCTACTACCTGGAGTACTGGGCAGAGTTTCTGATCCTATGAGTGGTTATTTTATAGTGCGCCGCGCCTGTGTAGCAGGTGTCACTTTTAATCCCATAGGATACAAAATTCTTCTGGAGGTCATCGGGCGAGGAAATGTGGGCGAAATTGCTGAAGTTGGTTATGTATTCTGTGAGCGTCAACAAGGTGAAAGTAAGGTGACATGGAAGCAATATGTAGAATATTTACACCACTTAGTCCGTTTGCGCTTGTCTACGGGAGTGGTGGGACGAGTCAATAAAAAAATCGGTTTTCCCATTGGTAGATTCCTCCGCTTTGGATTGGTGGGACTCAGTGGGGTGTTTGTGGATATGACTATACTTTATTTACTCAGTGACCCCACTACTTTGGCTTTACCTTTAACGCGAAGTAAAATTATTGCCGGTGAAATAGCTATTTTTAATAATTTTTTGTGGAATGATGCTTGGACCTTTGCTGATGCCAGTAGAAACCAGAATGAATGGCATCAACGTCTGAAACGATTTGTGAAATTTAATTTAATTTGCCTTGGCGGATTAGTTTTAAATGTCTTGGTGTTAAATTTGGTGTTTAATTTAATTATTCGTAACAGATACATTGCTAATTTGATTGCGATCGCAGTTGCTACTATTTGGAATTTCTGGTTGAATTTAAAACTTAGCTGGCGTGTCACAGACGTGAAATAGGGGGATTCACATTGAACTTAAATCTCAAATGTGAGTCTAATCTATACAAATTGACTGGTTGCTGGTACGGCAATTAAAGTCTATCTTGGTTATTCGTTTTCTAGCTGCAACCAGCAAAAATTATGTTTGGCAATAAATAAATGTATTTGTATAATAATTGGCGTTCTATCGTTTCAACTCGCTGGTTTCATCCTTTACTGTTGCTGATTTGGTTAATCATCGGTATCAGCTTACGTTTAGCTAATTTGACGGCGAAACCTCCTTGGACTGATGAGTTTTCGACCTTGGTGTTTAGTTTGGGAAATAGTTTTTTACCAGTTCCTTTAGATCAAGCGATCGCACCTGATATTTTATTACAGCCACTGCAACCACAAGCAACTGCGAATATCTCAGACGTATGGACACACCTAAGTCAAGAAACTAACCATCCTCCGCTTTACTTTTTTCTCGCTCATCTGTGGATGCAGTTATTTCCGACACCAGGGGGTTTAGTTTCTTTATGGGGAGCGCGATCGCTCTCGGCTATTTTTGGCGCAGCTTCGATTCCTGCTATCTATGGCTTGGGCTGGTTAACTTTTCGCTCGCGACTGGTGAGTCATTTAGCTGCGGCCATGATCACAGTCTCACCCTTCGGTATCTTTCTCGCACAAGAAGCCCGTCATTACACTTTGGCTATTTTGTGGGTGATTGCTTCGGTTGCTTGTTTGGTAATTGCTACACGTCACATTCACAATCGGACTCCATTACCGATTTCTTTAGTATTTTCCTGGGTAGGAATTAATGCTTTGGGTATTGCGACTCATTATTTTTTCGCTCTTACTCTCTTGACAGAAGCTTTAGTGATCATGTTTCTAGCTTGGCATCAAAGACCGACTAGGGCGAAATTATCTCTTGTTTTTTCCCCGATTTGGCAGCGTATATATATAGTTGCTGCTGGTACTTTTGTGGCAGGATTAGTTTGGCTGCCTGTGTTTTTACAGAATAGCTATGGTAGTAAATTAACCGAATGGATTCAGCAACCACGAGTGGGATTGGCTTGGATTAGCCCAATTTTTCAAGCTTTTGCAGCCTGGCTCACCATGCTTTACTTACTACCAGTGGAAGCACCACAGCTAGCAATTGTCATTGCTTCTGGAATAGTAATGCTGATTTTCTTCATTTGGGCATTACCAATACTCATTCGTGGCTTCAAGGTGCAGTTACAGGAACCAGAAAATCGCTTCATGACTCAGGTATTGGCTGGTTTCGTTGTGGGGGCGATCGCTTTATTCTTTATTTTTACGTACTTTCTGGGCATTGATTTAACACGGGGCGCTCGTTACAACTTTGTCTACTTTCCCGCCGTCATGGTTTTATTAGGGGCAAGTCTAGCAGTTTGTTGGCGTGGTAGCAATAACAGATGGGGAATCACTGGCAAAAAAGCCGTCATACTCATTTGGCTGATGGGATTTTTTAGTGCTGTCACAGTTGTATGTAATCTCGGTTATCAGAAATACTACCGCCCTGACCTGTTTGTCCAACTTATTCAAAAAACATCTCAAATTCCCGTACTCATTGCTACTACCCATATAACTCATGTACACATTGGCGAAATGATGGGGGTAGCAAGGGAATTTAAAATGCAAAATTCACCCTCTCCATCTCCTTTGTTTCTTCTCGCTCATCAAGGCGAAAATCCCAACAGTGCTACTAAATCCCTAAATAATACCTTACAGGAGTTACCACGACCCTTTGATTTATGGTTAGTGAATTTTCAGGCTCCCATAGCCGAGGAAGTGGAAAAATGTGACTTAGAAGAAAAGAGTTTACCAGCAATCAATGGTTATGTATATGAACTTTATCACTGTAAATAATCATTTTTGATCACCTTTTGGGACACCTACTGGAGATAAACCAGCGATCGCCCGTAGGTTTTGGCAACGAATTAACTCGCTAAAATTCAAACTAGGATGTTTTTCAATGTGAGCGATCGCCTCAATAGCAGATAATAAATGCTCGGCGGCTTCAGTTTCCGAATAACCCCGGCGTTGGGCTATCCGCAGGGCTGCCAAATCGGCATTTAACTCTGATTGAGAAGATTGGTTAGTGCGCCAAATTCGCACCAAAGCGATCGCACTTAATCCCCCAGCCACAGCCACACCCACCACATCCGCCTCTGCTGACTCAACTAATCCCGCCAATAAACCCAGTAGAACCACACCTTGATAAATCTCAGGTTTAAACCACTTCACTCCCAGCAACCAGCTAACCTTCTGTAATAGTAATAAATCCCGTTGTGGTTTAGCCAAGCGCAACCACAAATCAAAATTAATATATATAGGGCGCTCCCGATTCCAAGGTAGGGGAAAAGTAGCATAAATTACCTTTGGCTGTTCCGGCTTGCTGACAATTTTCATCGTCATGCGACTAGAAGCCGGCATTACATCTAACAAACGGCGAACTTCAACCCTTGGCTCCATTAGAATAATTCGTAATTATCATCCAAAATCTTAACTCAGCGTACCTTTGCGCTAACTTAGCGTGACTCTGCGTTGAAAAATATATTCTATTACTGTGATAATACTACTTAAGTGCTTCACTACAAACTCCCAATTAAGATTACATGGACGCATTTGCTCCCATACCCCCTAAATGGACGAATCAGGCAGTTCACGCTTACGAGTTTTGCTGTCCTAGTTGTCACGCCAGTAGCCGTGAAGCTTTAGAAGTTTGGATAAATAGGCGATCGCCTGTAATCACAGAAAACCAGCGACGGAAATGGCAGGAATTTTACAATTGTCAATGTAGTTATGTTTGGTGGGCTTGGAGTAGCGATCGCCCACCAGTAGATATACCGAATCAACCAGATTATCATCCCAAATAGCGATCGTTTGCCAACAAAAAGCCCGCACCAAGGCGGGCTTTTAATTAACTTCTCACCAAAACCAGTCTTAGAAACTGAAAGTAGTACGTAAAGTACCTACATAAATGGTGTCGTTATCGCTATTGTGTTCAGGGTTGAAAATCACCAACAAACCAGGAGTGACAGCGATATTATCAGTGAGGCGCATCTTGTAGAGACCTTCTAAATGATAAGAGGTGTCTGGTTCCGATTCTACAGAACCACCAGTAACTTTCGGGGGTTGACCAAAGATAACGCCGAGTACGTTCCCTTCTCTACCAAAGTCTTTCACACCTAAGCTAGCAGCCCAGTAAAAAATCTCTGCATCAGCATCGGTAACTTCAGAATCTGCTGTGGTGTAACCAGCCCAACCACCTAATGTTAATTTAGAGCTAGGTTGGAAGGTAGCTTGTACACCATAGCTATTGGATGAGGTAGCAACATTACCAAAGGGTCTGCGAGCATTCACAGTTCCTGTACTACTTCCTGTGCTACCAAAAAGGTCTACGCCAGTCTGGCTATTTTGATAACTGCGAGCGTAGGTCAAACCTAAATTGAAAGCTTTGCTCGGCTTGAAAGCTAGCTGACCAAAGATGGTATTACTACCATCGAAAATTCCATTTTTATCACTGGGATCATTAGCTCCGGGTGCTAGGTAAGCTGCACTCAAACTTAAAGCTCCTTTAGGATTAAGTTGCACTGTCAAACCTGCACCACCAGAACCTTGGCGATAGATAGGGCTAAAACGTCCGTAGCGAGAAATAGCACCACCACCACTGCTCTTGAAGTCAGGATGGAAAACATCTACACCAGTTTCGTAGAATTCTGAACCAGTAGCATCGATCTGGACACGTATTGCATCACTCAGGTTGAAAGCGTAGTTAGCTTTATCAATTTCAACGTTGTTACCATTATCACCAGCAAAGCCTAAACGGGTCATTCTGGTTCCTGTAACATCACCATCCAATTGAGTGATATTAGCAGAACTCAAACGGACTTGCAACTTGTCTTTTCCGCTAAAGCTACTTTGTAAACTCAAACGAACCCGATTAGAGAAAGTAACATTATCTTGTATGTCACCACCACCTGCTCTTTCGTCACCAAAAGCACCAGCCAAAGCAAAGATAGCTTCACCCTTTAGCTTGGTGGTGGTAGAAAACTGATTCGCTTCCAATTCAGCAGTCCGAGCTTCTAAAGCATCTACACGACCGCGTAGGGTAGCCAATTCAGCCGAAAATTCTTCTTGCAAGCGCTGTAATGTAGCTAAATCTTGTCTAGTAATTCCATCGGCGGTTGCTGTCGCAATCAATTCATTAACTCGGTCTAAACAAGCATTCAAACCAGCTGCAAATTCATATCGAGTCAACGCACGGTTACCACGGTAAGTAGAATTGGGATAACCTGCGATACAACCATAACGCTCAACCAGAGACTGCAAAGCTTGAAACGCCCAGTCTGTAGGTTGCACATCCGAAAACTGAGAAACAGATGTTACCTGACCGATACTATCAGCCTCTTGGGTCAACTGAGCAATAGTTGTCACTTGTTCATTGACTTCAACCGCTAAGGCACTGTTAGCCGCAAACAATGTCGCAACAATGGCTGGACTAAACTTCAGAGCATTCCAAAGTATTTTTATCATGTTTTTAATCTCACTCACACCGAATAATTGACATCATGAAAAAACTTCACGCTTTTTCATCTGACCTGATTCACTTAAACTTTCAGTAATGAATATAGCAAAGCTTTGATGATTAACACAAGTCAATTATCATTATTTTATACTATATTTTTGATTAATTTATTTGGCGCAAGAAGAATAATTTGCCGCTTATAGCGTAATAAGGCTCCTTGTTCTTCAAACTGCTGTAGAAGCCGTGTTACAGTAACACGAGTTGTATTTAATACTTCGGATATTTCCTGATGTGTAATATTTAGGTCAATTAATTTACCCTGTTCCACATCACGTCCAAATTTTTCACTTAACCACAGCAAAAATTTCCCCAAACGTAACGACATCGGTTTCAGATGTACAATACTTAAAAGCTCTTCTGAATCTTGAATGTGCGACACAAAAGCATTAATATCTTTAT
The DNA here is from genome assembly GCF_000340565.2 of Nodularia spumigena CCY9414. Lineage (NCBI taxonomy): Bacteria > Bacillati > Cyanobacteriota > Cyanophyceae > Nostocales > Nodulariaceae > Nodularia > Nodularia spumigena. The sequence continues at coordinate 1,097,318 of NZ_CP007203.1, read as the reverse complement.
ACCACAGGTGAGGCGGTATAATGCTTACTTCTACGCTTGTCACGCATTCAATATGGTAGGGTTCAACTTTTGATAAAGAATAGCCAATCAGATCACCAGCACCCCAATAACCTAGGGTAATAAATATTCCTTCTTCACTCCAGGTTAAGGTACGAACTGCTCCACGTTCAATGCGCCACATTACATCCTTTTCAGGCGGAATTAGTTCTCTGCGGGTAAATAACCTTTGTGGTAATTCCCCACTGGGTTTAGTTCCATTCGATACATTAGATAAGTTAGGGGTGAGACTTGTGGAAGACATCATGCAAGTACTTGTAAAAGTGGAAATGAAGTTGGTCTGTGAATGAATCAATGGGAAAATCTCAAGAAAAAATTCAAAATCTAGGGTTGATATAGTTACATAATTAAAATTTGATTTTTTTAGATAAAGCTATAGTATTTTTGCAAAAAAAATTGGTTTTTCACATTGAAAAAATCAATGCGATATCTTAAATTACAATTTCAACCTCTAAGAAATACATTTTAAAATCCTTGCAGGGTAAGCATTTAAGCTTTTTAATTTAAATGTGTTTCTTTCATATTTTCCGTAAGCTACAACAGCACCCTTGGGAGGCTGATATTTAAATTTCCTACCTACAAAAACTCCTATTTTAGGATAAACATTCAGTCTTTAGAGTGGTTGAATACAGCCTAAACCACCAAGCTTAGTGAGGTAAAAAATCTTTAACTAAAGTGTAATTAACGAAGTTTTTTTAGTTTCAGATGCTTGAATTTGACAAAAATACGAGCTTTTCCTGGCTTTGTATAAACAAAAAAGCAGGTTTTTCTTTGACGAAGTGCTTGCTTGCTGGATTGTAGGATTTTTACCACAACCTGTGAGAGAAATAACGCACTTTTACTCTCCGCCATTAACAGCAACAAATACCTGGGTGTGATACTTGTTAGCTTAATTACATTTGATTTGTTAGTTGGTGAACTAAGAAACAATTTTTATCTTGTCTCTAGGTAGCTTAATTGACCAAGTTTAAGAAAAGGTAAACATTTGGCAAATTGTATGTTAGTTCACAAAATTTTTATGATTGTATTTTTGGAAAAAATAATTAAATTTACTTGGACTAAATATATAAAATGACTATATACAAGGGTATTAATACTGAAATTAGTTCATTTTTAATAAATATTGATGTATTTTTATGAATCGAATGAAAAAAAGGTTTTTGGCGGAGTGGGGTTAACAGCTAGTTAGTGTTTTACTAATTAAAAATTAACCCGCGCAGGCGGCCTTCCTATGGAAAGACGCAATATAGAGACGTTTCATGGAACGTCTCTACAGGGGTTTTGACATCTTAAAACCGTTGTCCGGTGACAATGTATGCTACTCTCTGACCAATATTAGTGGCATGGTCTGCCATACGTTCCAGACAACGAATTGCCAGTGCTAGCAGCAAAATTGGCTCCACTACTCCAGGTACATCCCGTTGCTGGGCTAAAGTCTGATAAACACGATCATAGGCATTATCTACAGCATCATCCAGGTGCTTTAAACCTCGTCCACCTACTTCATCCAAATCAGCTAAGGCTTTTAAACTCGTTGCTAGCATTGCTTGTCCATGATGAGACATATTTTCAATATCTGGTAAAGACGGATGAGAGGGGTAAGGAAAGATTTTAACAGCAATATGCCCTAAATCTTCAGCATAATCGCCAATGCGCTCTAAGTCTCGCACTAACTGCATAAAGGCACTTAAACAGCGTAAATCTTGAGCCGTAGGTGCTTGCAGAGTCATGATTGCTGTACAATCTGATTCTATTTGTCTATAAAAGCGATCAATTTTTTTATCTAATCGGGGAAGTTCCTCAGCTGCTGTTAAATCACGAGCAAATAACGCTTGGTGGCTGAGGCGAAACGATTGTTCTACCAAAGCTCCCATACGTAATACGTCCCGTTCTAAGCGTCTAATAGCACGTGCTAACTGGGGATTTTTAGGGTTGGAATTGTGATCATACAAGGCAGCTTCCACACTTATAGTCTTAAAGGTGAAGATATTCTTAACTTTGACACTCTCCGACCTGAAGGTGCGGAGATTCTTGGTTCAACGAGTCCACTTAGACTAGATCCCTTGCGGTGTCTAGCCCAGAGGTGGTTCTCTCCCCAAGCGTTAACTTTCGGTATGCCCTACCGTAGTTGGATTACTCCAAGAATTTGTTTGGTTGAATTCTGTGTCGTCTAGTTCCCATGAAAATTTTACCTATTCCTGGGTAAGAAACTAAAACTATGGAATAGAACCCCATATTTTCAATTGTCAAGGTACAGATTGCCGTTAAGCAGTGTAGGGTTTTTAATGTGGTTGATTACCCCTCCACATTGTCAATTTTACCATATTGAATCACGGCTTGGTTTACCCTGTATCGTGGTTTTCATCCCCGCACCTATTGCACGTAATACGCAACTGCGTTGCTGTTACTCCGGGTTTTTCAACCTACCATTGTTATAATCTCGGCTGCGGGAGTTTGCCATAACTTCAGGAAGTTGAAGTTGCATCCAAGCTCCACCAGTTTCTGGATTGTTCATAGCTTTGATGGAACCGCCGTGGGCGACAATAATTTGCCGGACGATGGCTAAACCTAAACCATTACCCACAATTGTCCCCAGAGAATTATTTTCTGGTAATGAGGAATGAGTACGCGCTTTATCTCCCCGGTAAAATCGCTCAAAAATATAAGGTAAATCTGCTTCGGAAAAGCCTAGTCCCGAATCAATAAGATTTATTTCCAAAACAGTGACAGCGCGATCGCTATTATTAGTATCTTGTGCAGATAAGATTTTTGCTTGGATTTGAATAGTCGTACCCGGAGGACTGTATTTGATACTATTATCCAGCAAGTTGAGGAAAACTTGATACAATCGGGCGGGGTCGGCTTTAATCCACAGATTTTCTGGCCCAGAATAGTCAATAGAGAGATGTTGCTTTTGCGTTAATGGTTCTAATGTTTCCCAAACAGACGCAATCAGCGATCGCACTTCCAAAACTTCTAGATGTAATTGCATCGTGGGATTTGCTTCCATTTGGGTCAGTTCCAACCAGCTTTGCACCAAGTTAATTAGCCGATCCACTTCCTGCATTAGCCGATTCACCCAACGACTTAAGGGCGGATCGAGGCGGTTTTGTAAAGTTTCCACAACCAAACGAATGGAAGTCAATGGCGTTCTCAGTTCGTGGGCTAGATCAGAAAAAGAGCGATCGCGTTCTTGATTCATATTCAGCAAAGGTTGGCGATTTTCTAAGAAAACCCCTACTTGTCCGTTGGGTAAAGGTAAACTAGATCCTCGCAAACTCAGTGATTTCACAGTTGGCATCTGTAGCGCATCATCACAAGATGGGTGAAATACCCACTCCCTTGTCTGTGGTTTCTGCTCATCACGAGTTTGTTCAACTAAATGGTCAAGTTCATAAGACCGCACCAACTCCAGCAACAAGCGCACCTGTCCTGCTTGCCATCTTTGTAGATACAATATTTCTCGTGCTTGCTGATTGCACCACAGCAATTGATTTTCTTCATCGACCTGCAAATATCCCAGGGGTGCAAAATCGAGTAAGTCTTGGTAGGTTTGTAGTGACTGTTGCAAATCTTGTCGCTGCTGCTTAACTGTTGCTATTTCACGCTGCAAACGAGGTATGAGCGGTAGCACAATTTTAGAAGAACCAGAGCTTAACGGTTGCAGTACGCGCCCCAAGTAGCGCCTTAATTGAACCTGTTGCCAAATCCAAAACCCAATACCTACCGCTAAACCCAAAAAAAATCCCAATAAGAGCATGAGAATGTGAGTTGTTAGTTGCTTTATAATTAATCAAAACTAACAACTATCTCAATAGATTATCCAAACCGATAGCCAAACCCTCTGACAGTCACAATATATTCTGGATGACTAGGGTCTTCTTCTAGTTTTTCCCGTAACCAGCGAATATGAACATCTACAGTTTTACTGTCACCCACAAATTCTGGTCCCCAAACCTGATCTAGCAATTGCTCACGAGACCAGACTCGACGAGCGTAACTCATAAACAGTTCCAGCAAGCGAAACTCTTTGGGAGACAAACTCACCTCTTGATCACGAACCAGCACACGGCACTCTTGGGGATTTAAAGTGACATTCTTATGTTTTAGGACTTGTAGTTGTGGCAAACTACTTAAGCGTTGGCGACGCAGTAGCGCCCGACAGCGAGCCACTAATTCTCTCATGCTAAAGGGTTTAGTCAGGTAATCATCTGCTCCTACCTCTAACCCCAAAACGCGATCAGTTTCACTACCTTTAGCACTCAGAATCAAAATTGGTACTGGGTTTCCTTGGTGACGCAATAAGCGGCAGATATCTAGCCCATTAATATGAGGTAGCATCAAATCAAGAATTATTAAATCAAAGGGCGGTTCCCCTGAGTTGGGTTCACAACTTTTGAGATATTCTACAGCCGACCGCCCATCGGGGGCAGTTATTACGCCAAAACCTTCTTCTTCCAATGCTACAGCTAGCATTTCCTGGATTAATTCTTCATCTTCTACCACTAGAATCCGGCTCGTTTGTCCGATTTCTGCTCTGGTAGAGTACTTGATTGATTCACTGGTATACATTGATATCACAAAAGTCTAGGTTTGTGGTTGTATCAATTAACATTTTGGAATTAATTACTTAATCTCAGTAGATTTATTTTTCTACCGCAGTGAATTTTTTTGCCAAAAGTAACATAAATAACAATACATTATAAATAGCTGTCATTGCAAGCTGCCAATAGTATTTTTAGCAACCTAGCCTTTGCCATTCTTTGTATAGTTGCGACTTTTTATTAACTATTGTCAATCAGATTTATGCTAGATTTGACTAAATTATTGTTTACAATTATACTAATTATTATATAAGATTATGAAAAAACGAACCACAGAGGACACAGAGATCACAGAGAATTGAGAGTTTCCAAGAGTTCCTGTGTCAGTCTTCTCTATAAACAAAAATAAACATAGAGACGTTATCAGCACGTCTCTATGAGGATGTTTTAACAGTTTGGTACGAGTATAATTTGCTATTACAAAAATTAAGTCTGTCTGCGCGGACTAACCCAAAAATCAGGTTTTTTAACCTACGCAGGTGGGGTTGTTTCCTGTGTGGTTCCCCGAATGACCCCCGCGAGGGCTATCTCTTAAAATATCACTCTATCTTGATTGAGATTTTAATGGAAGTTAGTGGTCTGTTTTGCCTGGTTTACCGTTGTTCAAAGGTTTTTTATGATTATTTTTATTTGTTTCATTTAGCTTTTTGTTAGATGGTTGGTTGGAATTGGGCTGTTGGTTAGACATAATATTTCAGGTTAAAATCAACTACAACTATAAATACAGCTAGGAATGAGCCATTCCAGAAAAAACTAAAATAGTTACCCAAAAAATGCTTCCTATCTGTATCTTTATTGACTTATAGCCGATACAAACTCAAATGATTTCTAAGGCAGATACTTTTGTACTACCATCCAACCAGTCAGGGATACCCAGGTAAAACCCCCAAATAGAATTATATTCACACCAATATGTAAGGGTCTAGCCCAAGAACGCCTGGTGCTAATTTGTGTGGCGCTCAAAGCAGACAGCAAAACCAACACTACTACTATTAACCCAGCAATCAAGTGTGATGAGTGTCCCAAGGAACCAAAGTGTCCTAAAGTACCAACAATGCCAACGGCTAACAGTAGCAACACTAAACTGACCATAGTGATGCCCATTGTATAGTGTAGCGATCGCACCTCCCTACGTCCGCCAATAAACCACGGGAAGCTAGGGAAATGCGGCAAAGTCCTCTCGCGAAACATCCAAATTCCCGTAACTGCTAGCAGCAAATAAGCCAATAGCGACAAACCCATTGACCAAGCAGCTATTTTCCACAACCAAATAAAAGAAGGCAAATTCATAACATTGATTTTAAAACGGAACGGGAGAAGATGGGGGGTTAATACCGAATTAATCTGAAGTTGCACATTATTTTTACCCAAACCTACCTCCCCTTAGCAAGGGTAGGTGCCGAAGGCGGTGGGGTTGTTTCTATGCGCCTTCATATAAAAAGGGTATAACCAATGACCAATGACCAATGACCAATGACCAATGACAAATGACCAATGACCAATGACCAATGACCAATGACTAAATAAAAAGGGTCGCTGAATTTCGCAACCCTAAGATTATATAAAATTGTTTTTTTAATCAATGGATCATCAGCCAGCAATTCTTAAGGATTTTGTTGTATTTGGAATTTTTGTATTAATTGACTGCACCATTGGTTTTGTACTGTTAGTGTCTATGCCTATTGAGTCTGTATGCAACTCATTACTGCTAGGCTCGTTAATAGCAAGGCGATCGCACGCAATTGTATCAGACAAAATGGCACTAGCCATCATCCCCGTATGAATTTCCATCTGAGCTTCTACAGGAGCTTCAAACACAAGGCGCTGTCCGGGAAAAACAACTCTTTCAAAATACCAGTTAGAAATATTGCAGATGCGAGCTATCTGAATTTTACTCGTAGCATTAACGTAACAACAAAGGAGATTCCCCGATTGCTCAGGTGGTAGAGGATCTAATATTTGAGCCATAACTGCGGAGGAGCTTTACGCCACAATTTTACATTACACAATTCAAACTAACATTGCCTGATCCCCAGATGCTGTAACTCCGACTACCAACTGAAAATTTCTACGCTATTTCTATCTAAATATATGTTCAAGTTATGAAAATTTCACCAAAAAGTGCATACTGGCGAAAATAATATACTACGCTAGAAGGATTTGAGATTTTCTTTGTGGAATAAAAGCCTCAGATGTCACTCCCGTCAGGTGCAGTCTGGCAGTTATCCCCTGACACCTCCTCAACTTTCAGGAAAGGTTGGTTTGTTTCATCTATCCTCAGACTTACAGGCAGGGTTGATCGCTTAATCGCCAAACTCAATGTTATGGTAAAGATATATGACAATCTTCCTCATAAAATCTCTCTATTTTGTTTGATGCAGAGCAAATTCAACTATTCGCACAATTGTTGACACAGGCTCACCTAATCCAGCAGTGGGCTTAAATGTCAATCGTAATTGTGAAAAACACAGTTAACTAAAATAAACAAACAGTTTTAAACTGCACGTCTGTCTATATTTTTCTTCAAGAACTGCAAGATATCAGTTAAACAATCCATGATGGAAAATCGCATCCTCTACGTTCGCCTTCCGTGTAACCCCATCTTTCCCATTGGGGTTGTGTATCTTTCGGATCACGTCCACAAGCAATTTCCCAGCGTGGAACAGCGAATCTTTGACTTGGGAACAGTACCACCTTTAGATTACGCCTCCGCCCTAGATACCTGTATCGACGAATTTAAACCCACACTCCTAGTATTTTCTTGGCGTGATATTCAAATCTATGCCCCAGTGGGTGGACGTGGTGGGAACCCACTACAAAACGCCTTTGAATTTTATTACGCCAAAAATCCCCTGATTAAGTTACGGGGCGCATTAGGCGGGTTGCGAATTTTTATCGCTTACTATGTAGAATTGTGGCGCAACCAGGGATTAGTCAAACGCGGTTTACGACGCGCCCAGAAATATCATGCTGATGCTCGTGCCATTTTAGGTGGTGGTGCTGTCAGCGTATTTTACGAACAGTTGGGTAAAAGTTTACCCCAAGGTACAATTATTTCTGTCGGTGAAGGCGAAACTCTCCTAGAAAAACTTCTCAGTGGTAGAGAAATTCAAGATGAACGTTGCTATGTAGTGGGAGAAACTCAACCACGGCAACGAATGATTCATGAACAACCCACCCCCCTAGAAAAAACCGCCTGTAACTACAACTATATTGAAAGCATCTGGCCGGAATTCAACTTTTACCTGCAAGAACAAGACTTTTATATAGGCGTACAAACCAAGCGCGGTTGTCCTCACAACTGTTGTTATTGCGTCTACACCGTCGTCGAAGGCAAACAAGTACGTATCAACCCAGCAGACGAAGTAGTTGCTGAGATGCGCCAACTATACGATCGCGGCATTCGCAATTTCTGGTTTACTGATGCTCAATTCATCCCCGCCCGTAAATTTATTGACGATGCTGTAGAACTTTTACAGAAAATCGTCGATTCTGGGATGACAGATATCAACTGGGCAGCATACATCAGAGCCGACAACCTCACACCCCAGTTGTGTGATTTGATGGCAAAAACCGGGATGAACTACTTTGAAATCGGCATTACCAGTGGTTCTCAGGAACTCGTGCGGAAAATGCGGATGGGTTACAACTTACGCACCGTCTTGCAAAACTGTCGTGACCTAAAAGCAGCTGGTTTTAACGATATGGTTTCCGTCAACTACTCCTTTAACGTCATTGACGAACGTCCCGAAACTATTCGCCAAACCATCGCCTATCACCGCGAACTAGAAAAGATTTTTGGCGCTGATAAAGTTGAACCTGCCATTTTCTTTATTGGACTGCAACCCCATACTCATTTAGAAGAATATGCCTTTAAAGAAGGTATCCTAAAACCAGGGTATGACCCCATGAGCTTAATGCCGTGGACAGCTAAAAAACTCCTCTGGAATCCTGAACCCCTTGGTTCGTTCTTTGGAGAAGTCTGCTTGCAAGCTTGGCAACAAAACCCCAATGACTTCGGACGCGAAGTGATGAAAATTTTAGAAGAAAAATTGGGTTGTGCCGATTTGGAACAAGCACTTTCTGCACCAATGGAAAAGAAAGAAAAACAGTTGGCTGGCATATCATAGCACACAGGGACTGGGGAGAAGAAGCACCGGAGCAGGGAGCAGGGGGAAATTTTTGGGCTAGTCACAATCATCTCCTGTATCCCTCTTCTCCTCTAGTCTCTAATCCTTAACAAATTACGAATAATGAAAGCCCATGTTAGAAGGTTCAATACTACAAAAACTGGAAAAAGCACACCGTAATACTACTAGACCAATTCGATTTGGGGTTTACTACAAAAATACTTTAGTTTCTCTGTGTCATGCGCTAGAAGATCATATTTTAACTCAAGATGGTACACCCTTAGTAATTACAGCCTTTCAACAGGGTAAATGGTATCTGCAAGAAGCCGAAAGATACGCAGATATCGCTAAGTGTAGTCGCCAAATTGTGATCATGGCAACATCGGATGCTAGCTTTGCAGAACATCCTACCAGCCAACTGCCTAACGTGGATTTAGTGGCATTAGATTCAAATGATCCAGTGGCGCAGGAGTGGCACTTAATTATCTTATCGCCTGAATACACAGCTATGGTACTTTGTCAAGAGTTATCAGAAGCTGATTATGGTGCAGGTGGAATACCAGCTTCAGATGTAGAGCGGAAATTTTATGGCTTATGGACATTTGAACCAGAGTTAGTGCAAGAAACGGCCAAGTTAGCGATCGCTCACATCCAAAAATACAATCCCGAACTATCACAAAAACTGGCAAATCATAAAAATGCCATAAAGTCAAGTATAGCAACACCAGAACATTTCAGTGCAGTTGTTTCTCGCGTCGTCGATTACCTCCAGACAGAGCAGAATAATTTAGCCATCCCCACAGCCCTGCGTCAACAAGCATTAGACCGCAACTTGGTTTCTAACGAAATCCAGGCATTTTTGCGGATGGCGCAATTGATGGATATGGCAGATGTCAACAATCCCATGGCCGCCACAGAAGTAGTAGCACTTTGTGAGATGATGGGGCAGCTTTTAGAACTACCTGCATGGCAAATTAAGCGATTGCGACTAGCAGGTTTTTTACATCGTATAGACCCACTGCAAAAAGCCGAAAGCGTCCTGACTCCCGGTACATCCACCCGCTACCAGGAACAAGCCCCCAGTTGTCCCTTAACTTGTCCCCTCGTACCAGGAGCGCAAGTATTACGAACCATGCCCAGACTGCGGGCAATTGCCCAAATTATCACCCACCAAAGCGAATGGTGGAATGGTACAGGAGAACCAGCAAGTTTAACTGGGGATGAAATTCCCTTAGAATCGAGAATTTTAGCCTTAGTTGCGGATTTTCAATGGCGAGTCAACAACATAAAATCATCCCAGAAAACTCGCCAAGAAATATTTGCTCAAGCTTTAGATGAATGCAGACAACAACAGTCAACCCGCTTTGACCCCAAACTCGTAGATGCTCTAGCTTTATTAGTTATGGGATTACAGCAAGGGCTAGACTTACCTCTAATGTCACCTAAACTCAGCACCGGCGTATGGCTCCTTGACTCTCAATGGGATAGCTACAGCAAAACAAGTACAGCACAACATAAATAGCATAACCAAATAACCAAATGAAAAAATATAAATTAAGCGTAGTGGCGTGACAAGCTTAAAATGTTGCATTAGCCAAAGTCCCTTTCATCGGCGTTTATCGGCGTTTATCGGCGTTTTTTACCTCTAAACTAATGCACTATTTTAGGCTTGTCAGTCCAGTAGGGTGGGTTAGCGACAGCGTAACCCACCTGGAATTATTAAAATTCCTCATTACGAATTCCTCATTACGAATTACGAATTACCCACATGAATATTGAAGCCATTAAATCAGGACAACTCAAACAACTCCCCGGCGCAAATTTAGAAGATGAGGAACTTTCTCAACTGGATTTAAGCCGGATAAATCTTGCAGGCGCTACCCTTGTCGGTACTAATTTTATCGGTTGCAAACTCGAAGGCGGGCATTTTGAGGGCGCAAACTTAATGGGTGCAAACCTGCAAAAAACTGACTTGCGGGCGAACCTCATGGGAGCGAACTTAATGCAAGCAGACTTAACAAGTGCTGACTTACGCGGTAGTAATTTGCGTGGCGCTAACTTGATGGGGGCTAAACTCAGCGATGTATCTTTGGCTGGCGCTTTCTTGAGTGGTGCAAATTTAATGAACGTCAACTTACAAGGTGTTGACTTACGCAGTGCTGACTTACGCGGTGCAAACCTCACAGGAGCAAATCTCAAAGGTGCGGACTTGAGTCGCGCCGATTTGCAAGGGGCTTTATTAAGTGAAGCCAATTTAGAAGAAGCGGACTTACGTGGGGCAAATTTAGCGGGGGCGAACTTTAGCGGCGCAAATCTACTCTGTGCAGAGTTAGAAGGCGCAAATTTGAACGGAGTGAATTTAGATAAAGCGTGTTTGGTGGGTACAGTAATTGCAAAAGTTTAGCACCTGCTGAACAGCAATATTAAGCTATTGCTTGCCACCGCATCCACAAAGCCAATATACCCATAAACACTACCCCCATAACTCCTTGTAAAGGATTCTGATTTACACCAGTTATCCAATCAGGAACTTGACCAGAATATTCAATTAATTGCCCAACATTAATGATATAGTAGCCCCAAACTAAACCACCATGCAAACCTATCGGTAAACCTAAGCGTCCCCTACGCCAGCGCTTTGCCCATACCTGCGTCAACCCCAGCAGCACTAAAGCCGGGAATTGTGGTAATGTGTGAATAATTGCCTCCAAAGGCTTAATAAAATGTAATACAGCAAAGGCGACAGCATTTATCCAAAGTGCCACACTTCGACTGTAATCACGTTGCAACTCATCCAGTAACCAACCTCGAAATAACAACTCTTCAGCAAACCCGATAGCCAAAGAGACAATTAAACCCTCTAAAATTATTTTAGGCAAAAAAACCTGCGGTTGTTGCCACACCAGCCAACCGAAGAAACCTTGTAGCCCAAACACTACAAGAATGCTAATTATCCCAGTAGCTAAACCACTCAACAAATCCACAGCGTTTATCTGCGTGATTTCTAAGCCATACTGCTTGAATATTTGGGGTTGCTGATAGACATTTTTCCCCCATAGCTGCAAGAGAAAAATAAACTCTGCATATAACAGCACCATTGTCAAGATACTTTCTGAATTAGAATCACTGACTAATAAGTAAATTGGTATAGCAAAGGGTAGCCATAGCAGCAATAAAGTTGACACAAAATAGCCCAGCCTGATGGGGACAGGGCGTTGGGCTAAACGAATGAGGTTTATTTTCATGCTAAATTGAGGAAGAGGACAAAATCAAAGACATAGGCAATATTTTTGTCTTGTCTTCCTTTACTAGACAATATTTTTATTTATTCATCAGGTTCAATTGTGCTGCTTAAACCATGACTTTTTAATGTTTCGCAATAAAACTCAGCGTGTTCTTGAGCGCAAGTAATGACTAAAGCCATACCATTAGTATGGGCTTCCATCATAATACTCACAGCTTGGGGCTGAGTTAAGCTCGGTACTGTGGTTATTAATGACTGTACCACATGCTCCATTGAATTGTAGTCGTCATTATGGAGCAAAACTCGATACCGAGGCGCGAGCTTGCGCGACGTAGAAGGCTTTTCAATAGTTTCGACTGACACGGCTCTTTGCTCTTTCTTCGATAATTTACTTCAACCGAATAACTGTTAAGCATTTACTTAACAGTTATTTACTTATGCTATAACATTCCCATACAAACCTGATGGCGGGGGAATGCTTTTGTGCTGAAGTACTTTCGCGTGAACTACTCAGACTTGCCTGTGGCTGGAGTCTGAGCTTCCCAATTCATCGGGAACAGCCTCAAAAACTCCATAGTTTTTTTGGTCTTACATTCCCTCTCTGGGCAGGAGTCCTTCCAATACCCAAATTTTTTTCTGGCTACACTTACCTATACAGCTTGGTTTTCGCTTACGGCATTGGTGGTCAAGACATTGAATATCTTACCAGAAAATCCTGGGTATTCGTCATCCATCTAGTATTTGGGGCTTGCTGTGCAAAAAATTAATGTATTTTTGTTTCAAGATAGCGCATTCTCGCTTTTAAAATAAAAGAAACTGCAAAAAATTCTGGCCGTTACCCGAACTGCGTGAACATGAGCCTAGACTTTCAACCAGGACAAATTGTGTCTTTAGACCATAGTGACAGGAATCTGTTTGCAGAAGTCATCCAAGTAGTGGTTTCTCGTCAGTTGTGCTGGGTACGTCCCTTGCTCCTTGTGAGCTTTACCGAAGAATCGCCACTTGTGACTGATATGCGAGATGCGTCAGATTTGCTTTGGCCTGTAAATTTATTTCGACCAGCGTTAGATACAGAAGTAATTACCTTATTGAGCCAAGTTTTGGCAAAAGAACGAAAAACCGAACCTGACTCAGCCGCTAAACTGCAATTTAATCAATTCATTCACCAAATTTGGCAAGCGTATGAAAAGAGAGGGTAACACCGGAGCAGGGAACAGGGGAAAACAAACTTCCCAATGACCAATGACTAATGACTAATGACTAATGACTAATGACTAATGACTAATGACTAAAGTTCACAAAAAAGTATCAGCAATTATATTGTGGCTGCCATCAGCACTGCTGTTAATCTATATTTAAGGCTTAATTTTGCTATTTAGGGTCAAAATTGCTTTTAAATCACAATTAAATTCCTGTGGCAAAGTCAGGATTAATATCCCCAACTAGGTACTAGCTTAATTCTACCAGCATCCATTTCCGCCATTAATAGCTCTAAAGCTTCATAGTCAACATCAGAAATGTGACCCATTTGAGTCAGTTCTGAATTGATTTCATTTTCGATTTCGGGGGTTAATTTTTTAATGTCAAGCGCTTTTTCTACCAATTGACGAATAACGTACTTAGTTCTCATAAATAATAAACCAATTATATGTGATAATAATTATCCAAGATAGACATTGGTATAAAATGTGATCTAAATTCCTGTACTTCTGTGATTTAGATCACTAAAAAAATGGATAAATAATTTGTAGTGAACCCTGGTGTGCAACCCTACCCGGCATAAAAATAAGGTCTTTGAATCAATATCTGAGACTTGGCTAAATTAGCTGGAGTTATCAACCAAGCAACCTTTGTCAGCAAAGTTACGATTAATTTCTCAGATTGATGGCGGTCTATGTAGATTGTTTTGGAACTAGGCTGTAAAAAAAGTATATATCAATACATTTTACCCTGTATTTATGACAATCTTTAAACAGACCCATGAAAGTAATAAAGATTCAGCAAAGACACCGAAAAATTTGGGACAATATGACAAAAAACAGTTTATATTCAAAGGATTATAGGCTTGAAGACTAAATAAATCTAATTCAATTGGGATGTCAATATGCAAAATAGTTCGGCAGCGTCTAAAAATTAAAATTATCCCTTAGCACATAATGTGTTTCAAGAGTAGAAAAGTAAATTTGTGTAAAAGAGTTGTAAGTTGCAGCGATCAAGTCTACTGAAAAGCCTAAATCAATGCTAAGTTAGAGTAGATTAGCTGTAATTAAGGTAGCTAGAAGATAGCATAGTGGCTGTTGCAGTTGAAAAATTAATCACACCGGATATTTTAAAGCCAGCGCGTTACTTGGGTAACGAACGCCTGGCAGTACATAAACCTTGGGATACGGCAACAATACGCTGGGCGTTAACTTACCCAGAAGTATATGAAGTCGGATCATCCAACTTGGGGCATATCATTCTCTATAACATATTGAATGCCCAGCCGCATCAGTTGTGCGATCGCTCTTATCTCCCAGGTGCTGACCTGGCGGCTAAACTGCGGAGTACTAATACACCCTTGTTTGCCGTAGAATCGAAGCGATCGCTCCCAGAATTTGACATCTTGGGTTTTAGTCTCAGTTACGAACTGGGAGCAACTAATATCCTGGAAATGTTGGATTTGGCGGGAATTCCCCTCACATGGCAAGAAAGAGCCGAGGGTAACTACCCGTTAATTTTTGCCGGGGGACAGACAGCAACATCAAATCCTGAGCCATACGCCGATTTTTTTGACTTTTTCGCCCTCGGAGACGGGGAAGAATTACTGCCAGAAATTGGTTTAGTCTTGTCAGAAGGCAAAGGAGCAAAATTGAATCGGGAAAATTTGCTCCTGGACTTGGCACAAATACCAGGGGTATATGTCCCACAGTTTTACGATATGGCCAGGGATGGCTCAGTTCATCCTTCCCACCCAGATGTGCCAAAACGGATTCTGCGCCGAGTAGCAACCCCAATACCAGCTTATTCGATTGGGTTAGTTCCTTACGTGGAAACCGTGCATGACCGCCTGACACTGGAAATTCGCCGGGGTTGTACTCGTGGTTGTCGTTTTTGTCAACCAGGAATGCTGACTCGTCCAGCTAGGGATGTCGAGCCAGAGAAGGTGGTCGAAGCGATTGAATCCGGAATGCGGGCGACTGGTTACAATGAGTTTTCCCTGTTATCCCTGAGCTGTTCTGATTATTTGTCCTTACCAGCAGTAGGGATGGAAATCAAAAATCGGTTAAAAAACGAAAATATTTCCCTGACTCTTCCCAGTCAACGGGTAGATAGATTTGATGAAAATATTGCTAATATTTTGGGTGGTACGCGCCAAGGTGGGCTGACCTTTGCACCAGAAGCTGGCACCCAAAGAATGCGGGACATTGTAAATAAAGGTTTAACCAATGAAGAATTACTCAGAGGTGTAAAAACTGCCTGGGAACAAGGTTGGGATAAAATTAAGTTGTATTTCATGATTGGCTTGCCAGGTGAAACTGATACTGATGTTGTGGGCATTGCAGAAACAGTCAGCTGGCTACAACGAGAATGTCGGGGTAGAGGTCGAAAACCTTTAAACTTTAACTTGACGATTTCTAACTTTACACCCAAGCCCCATACGCCTTTTCAGTGGCATTCAGTTTCGACGACAGAGTTCAAACGGAAACAAAACCTGCTCAGGCAAGAATTCCGCCGCATTAGAGGCGTAAAAGTCAATTTTACCGATGTCCGCATTTCCGCAATGGAAGACTTTGTGGGCAGAGGCGATCGCTCTTTAGGGAAAGTAGTCCGTCGCGCCTGGGAATTAGGTGCAGGTATGGATTCCTGGTATGAAAATTTAGATGCGGCTTTTGGTGCTTGGGAGACAGCGATCGCAGAAGCTGATTTACATTGGAAATACCGACAGGTAGAAAAAGGCGAGTGGAATCTTTTTGAAGCCCAGGAGCAGGCATTTGAGCCAGATGAGGAAGTAATATCTTCTTTATCCACACCACGGACCACTCCCGACTCGCTAGATATTCCCCTACCTTGGGATCACATTGACACCGGCATCGATAAAAAATGGCTCCAGTCAGACTTACAATTGGCTTTAGAAGCGGCAATAGTACCAGATTGCTCTTTTGAAGGTTGCTCACACTGCGGTGTCTGCGGCACAGATTTCGGACATAATATCGTGATTTCGCCGCCGGCAATCCCAGAATTCACTGGCAATTTTGTCCCCAACACAGCTAAAATCCAAAGACTGCGCGTCTGGTTTGGTAAGCAAGGGCCAATGGCTTTAGTGAGTCACTTAGATTTAATGCGCCTATTTGATCGAGTTATCCGCAGAGCAGGCTTACCAATTGCTTTTACTGGTGGATTTCATCCGAGTCCCCGAATTGCGATCGCCAGTGCTTTAGCTTTAGGAGCCACCAGTAGTGGCGAAATTGTGGATTTTGAGTTAACCCAGCCAGTGGAAATTGAAACTTTCCGGCAACAACTAGTTAAGGAACTGCCCACAGACATCCCTATATATAATGTTGCTAATATAGATTTAAAAGCTGAAGCAGCTAACCAAATCATGGAGGCGGCAGATTATTTAATTACCGTGGCAACACATAGATTAGTAACAGCCGCACAATGGCAACATTGGATTAATACAATCAAAGCCAAAGACGAGCTATGGTGGGAAAAAACAACCAAATCAGGCAAGAGCCAATTAGTAAATCTGCGCTCGCGCTTGTTTGAACTGGAATTAGTAGAAATAGTAGAAACTGATACCACTGTTGCAGAGTCTACAGCTGTTCTGCGTTATCTAGGTAGTTGTCGCCATGATGGTGTGCTATTGCGTCCTGAACAAATCCTGTCTATGCTGGAAATAGTCGCAGGAGGAGAATTTCAACTCTTGCACATCCACCGCAATCAGCTAGTTTTAGGGGTATAATCCCTGAAAGCAGAGCGTGGTGTAAAGCCCTACGGGCATAGCTGCCCTTAGAGCCATAGGGCAACTTGCTAGTAGTTCTGCCCACTGTGAGCATGATCATGGGAATTGATTTCAAGCAGGTTAGGTTAGAATCAGATCAAGAGAATTTTCTGGCGCTGCATTAAATGGACTGGTTCACTCCCCTGGTAATCAGGGAGCGAAAGAGAAGACTTGTGCTGAGACTAGGACAAGCTCATCACAAGGCTTGTCCTAGTATATGAGAGTGTGACTTTTAGGATTGTATCCCAGACAAGGCTTCGCTGTGAGCGTCAGCGTTCAACTGAGTGAAGCGTTCGACTAAGCGCTCATGCCGAAGTCCGAAGTCCGAACGGTGAGGCAAATTAAATAACCCACTCTCTCTATAGCTACTTTGTGAACTAGTAACTTAAAAACAGGCTCCGTCGGCAACTCTTCCTCTATGCTTTTTAAACAACTGCTGAATGCCTAATCCCTGGGTGGTAATGGTACGGCATGAAAAATCAACTACAGACGACGGGTTGATTGATTTGCTTAAAACTTTATGCAGGCGTTTTGGAATAATCAAGCGTGTAAACGCAAATCTTTAGTCAATAGCTCTTTAATTTTGAGCAAAGAAGTCACAATTTTTATGATCAGCAGCGCCTTTTGAGGAGCCGCAGGGGCGAAAGGGATAACAAACCTCCATAGCTCTCGCTGGTGCTGCCAATTTTTGAGGAAATTGAATGCCAAAGCAAATTATCATCGCAGAACAGCATCAAATTGCTGCTGTCTTTTCTGAAGATCAAATACAAGAACTTGTTGTCGCTACTGGTCATCACCAAATCGGTGATGTTTATTTAGGTGTAGTAGAAAATGTATTACCTGGGATAGATGCGGCTTTTGTCAATATCGGCGACCCAGAGCGCAACGGCTTTATTCATGTAACTGACTTGGGGCCATTGAAGCTGAAGCGTACAGCAGCAGCAATCACAGAACTATTAGCACCACAGCAAAAAGTGTTGGTGCAAGTGATGAAGGAACCAACGGGGACAAAAGGGCCAAGGCTGACGGGTAATATCACTTCACCTGGACGCTATGTGGTACTGATGCCTTATGGTAGGGGTGTAAATTTATCCCGACGCATTAAAAGTGAAAGTGAGCGCAACCGCTTGCGAGCTTTAGCGATTTTGATCAAACCCGCCGGAATGGGTTTACTGGTGCGTACAGAAGCCGAGGGCAAACCAGAAGAAGCGATTATAGAAGACTTGGAACTCTTGCAAAAGCAATGGGAAGCTATTCAGCAAGAAGCACATTCTACCCGCGCCCCCGCCCTACTAAATCGGGACGATGATTTTATCCAGCGCGTACTGCGAGATATGTACGGTGCGGATGTGAATCGGATTGTGGTGGATTCTAGTACTGGTTTGAAACGAGTCAAACATTACTTGCAGAACTGGAGTGGAGGTCAAACACCACAGGGAGTGTTAATTGATCATCATCGCGATCGCTCACCAATTTTAGAGTATTTCCGCATCAGTGCAGCAATTAAAGAAGCCCTAAAACCCAGAGTAGATTTACCTTCTGGCGGCTATATCATCATTGAACCCACCGAAGCCTTAACAGTGGTGGATGTTAACTCCGGCTCCTTCACCCGTTCCGCAACAGCCAGAGAAACAGTTTTATGGACAAACTGCGAAGCTGCAACAGAAATCGCCCGTCAGTTACGTCTGCGAAATATTGCCGGAGTAATTGTCGTTGATTTCATTGATATGGAATCGCGGCGTGACCAATTGCAAGTTCTAGAACATTTTAACTATGCACTGAAGGCAGATAAAGCTCGTCCTCAGATTGCCCAGTTAACTGAGTTAGGACTGGTAGAACTTACCCGCAAGCGTCAAGGTCAAAATATTTACGAATTATTTGGTCATACTTGCCCAACCTGCGGCGGTTTGGGGCATATTATGCGTCTACCTGGAGACACAGAACCCCGATTGCCAACAACAGCAGAAGTACCAGACCGTTTTGACCTTGGCTCCCCTCAGTCCAAGGTATCTTTGCTCAACAAAGAACCACGTCTGCCAACGACTCGGATCACAGAACCACGGGAAAGTTATGATAGTTTTGGGGAAGTATTCGATGCCGACTCAGACATCCGAGCCTTCGATTCAATTAATCATCCCAGCTATCAAGAACCACGAGACACTAAGCAGCGTCGTGTCCGCAAGAGCAGCCATAATCGAATTGGTATCAATGGAGCAAATGGTAAAGAGGAAAGTCGAGTTACTCCTCTACCGCTAGGTTTTGACAACGAGCCAGATTTAGATGCGGATATTGAGGACTTTGGCTTAAGCGCTCAGTCAAACGCTGAACTGCGGCTTGGTTCAGCCCAAGATTTAGGAAGATCCACGCCAGAAATACCTTCTCCCAATTTGGGCAAATCAGGTTGGCATGAAAGGGCAGAACGGACTTCGGCTGCTCTCAATCGAACTACTAAGGTGACCAAAGTGGAGCCGGTTAAACCTGTAGTAGAACCTCCGGAAATTAGAAGTGTAGAAATGACTCTGGAGGAACAAGATGTGTTCGCATTGATGGGAGTTTCTCCTTTGGTGAAGTTAGACCAGGATGTTAAAAGTCCCAAGTCTGTAATTGTTAACATTATTAGCCCGGATGCAGTTAGAACTAAACCGACGGAATCTACTTCAGACTCAACTACGGTGAATACAGTCAGTAATGAAGTAAATACATCAGAAGTTGAGTTGGAGGATAAACCTGTGTTGAAAAATATCAGTGCATCCCTGGATTTATTCGCAAAAGCTGAGGAAATTCCCGAAAGCAAAGTCTCCACTGGGAACCGTCGTCGTCGCCGTCGTTCTTCGGCTCTGGAGTCAGATTCTTCTTTGGCAGAGGATAATTAACTGTCTTATGGTAAGCACCGAGCAAACTGCCGCAGGTATTTGTTCACCGGCACTTTCACAGGAGCCAACTTGGCTGGAGTTGTCCTCAACATTTAGACTGGGGTCGGCTTTGACCCAGAGGGTAGTCCCAGGAAGCGCAGTGGAAGGGTCAAGTTTATCCACGATTCCGGGGTTAGTTGCAGGGATAGATGAAGTGGGACGAGGTGCGCTATTTGGTCCTGTGGTTGCGGCTGCGGTGATTTTGCCTGCTTGTGCTTTACCAAAACTGATGGCGGCTGAGATTAAAGATAGTAAAAAGCTGTCTAGCTCTCGAAGAACTCAGCTATCACAGCAAATTTGTGATCTGGCGACGGACTGGAACATTGGTTTTGCTTCCAGTGCTGAAATTGATCAAATAAATATTTTACAGGCAACGCTGTTGGCTATGAGGCGGGCTGTGCTGAAATTGAAGGTACAGCCTCAGCTATGTTTGGTTGATGGTAATCAGCCAATTAAAGATTTGCTGATACCGCAAGAAACAATAGTCAAGGGGGATGAGCGATCGCTGACTATTGCAGCTGCTAGTATTGTGGCTAAGGTTTGGCGCGATGAGCTGGTCATGCGTTTGGCATTAAAATACCCCCTCTATAATCTGAAGGATAACAAGGGCTATGGTAGCCAAAAGCATTTGGTGGCGCTGCAAAAATACGGGCCATCACGACTGCACCGCAAATCCTTTCGTCCTTGTCAAGTTCAGTGTTGATTCGGTGAGTATTTTAGATGCAAAATCCAAAAATCTGTTAACGAAATCTCTAAAATTCCCAATCCCAACCTCACAAATTATTCACTGATTCAAAATGGGCAAGTCGCCACCCTCATCATCTAGCACGTTTTCTGACATTTGTGTTGTTACCCAGCAGCGATAATCAGCTAAAAGTTGATGTAGCAAGCGTTGTTTTATTGTTATCAGTACGCTCTTGAGCAAAGCATTGCCAGTGGCTTCTAAGATTGGCTTGGGAGTAAAAGAAAATGGTGGTGGTATATCTACCTGCACTTCTAAATCGGCTCTTCCTTGCAAGCTGCTGACACTGTTTTGCTGGTGCAAGGATAAATTTCCTTGCAAATTTAGGGCGAAGCGCTGGTTAATATACTCAAAGCCTAGGATTTGACAATCTAGCGATCGCAACTGAATCGTTCCATTTGATTCTGCCCAAACTCTCATGTCTACTGTGGGTTGAATGCTTAGGGACATAAAAGTTAGAGGTCGCATTTTCAAGCGAAATACTTCTTCTGAAAGCTGATGTATGCGGCTGTTATCAGTCAAGGCGTTAACTAGACGTTGGGGCTGACGCAGGTAGTGTTGAATAGGAATAGGTTGTGGTGGAACGTTAATTTTTATAGTTTGGCAGGCGGTGAACTGGGTGGACATGAATTAAGGGACTCTAATTGTTTAATATTTCTATTATTGATTAAATTATAATTTTAGTTCTTTTAATTGGATAAAACATTATTGACTGAATTTGATTGACTCAGGACTTACGCAAAAACCCTCTCAAACCCTTATTCCTCTGTATCCTCTGCGTCTGGTGTGGTTCGTTATTCCGTAATTTGTGCGTAAGTCCTATGACTGTGAAAAAGTTATGGAAAAATTAGATTTAATATATTTCAAAATAGAGATGACAAAGCAAATTATTTGACAATAACTACTTTTTATTTTCTGAATTAAGCACAATTTTTATTGGTTGCTAATGCTATTATATTTGGCTATTGGTACTAGTCTACGCTTTTTGTGTCTAGAATGTTTGCATCTCTGGACTAAAAACTGTGTGAAGATCAAGGTCGAAAATAACTAAGGATTAAATGCTGTGACAATATCTATTGCCCATTTAGGTCCTCCTGGGACTTACGCAGAACAAGCAACTGTTTTTTATGCCAACTGGCTAGCTCAGAAAACAGGGAATAAAGCTATGTTATGTCCCTATTCCAGCATTGCCCAATCACTGGAAGCTGTTGCTGCTGGAGAAACCCAGTTGGCTGTTGTGCCGGTCGAAAATTCCATTGAAGGCAGTGTAACTATGACAATGGATACACTGTGGCGGTTGGATAGTTTACGAATTCAGTTGGCTTTGGTGATGCCCATTGCCCATGCTTTAATTTCAAGTGCCACTAGTTTAGATGGTATTCAAACTGTTTATTCTCACCCACAAGCTTTGGCGCAATGTCAAGGATGGTTGGGGCAGTTTCTCCCAACTGTGCAGCTCATACCCAGTAATTCTACTACTGTTGCACTACAGGGACTAGATCAGGATTTAACAGCTGCGGCGATCGCATCCAGCCGGGCGGCGCAACTCTATAATCTGCCTATCTTAGCCAGTAATATTAATGACTATCCAGAAAACTGTACTCGCTTTTGGGTGGTAAGTCAAAGTCAAGATGAAGCTTTTGATGATATGGCTTCGGTGGATGCTAGCCACACTTCTTTAGCTTTTAGCGTGCCTGCAAATTTACCGGGATCGCTGCTCAAACCGTTACAAGTATTTGCTCAACTAGGGATTAATCTCAGCCGGATTGAATCTCGACCAACAAAGCGATCGCTAGGAGAATACTTATTTTTTATTGACTTAGAAGCTGATGTTAAGCAAGCACAAATGCAATCAGCTCTAGCACAATTAAGTACCTATACAGAAATATTAAAGATTTTTGGCAGCTATCATGTTCTACCGATCACTATTGAACCGTAACCCGTAATTGTTCATGACAAATTACGAATTACGTAAAGCTTAGGGAGTGAGGCACTTGGAGCGAAGCAGGGCAGAGTATCGTTACAAATCAGGAATTATTGAATGTGTCTTTGAGAACAGCACGGGCGGCTAAATGATTGCGAGTAGAGGTCAAAATTTCCGCTTCTCTTTCTAGGCGAACTACGGTATCTTGTGTTTCTAGCAATGCCTGCTGTTCTGAGGCTACACCATAGAGGTTACTGGCGACCCAATAAGAAAGTTCTGTGGGCAGGTCGGGTAATTCTTCTGGTAATTCCATATCTTGTTCGGTCAACTTGGCTGAGAGACGCACTACATCTCGTAGCAGTTGTTCTACCTCACTAGCCAAAGGACGTAAATCTTTGGTTGGTGGCTCGTCTTCTAACCACTGGACTAAGCCAACACGGTAAGGCTTTTCGCGAACATATTCTAAGACACGAAACCTTTGCTGTCCCAAAGTCAACATTTTCATGCGGTCATCTGGCATCCGTTGGTAATGAATGATTTCGGCACAACAGCCTACATTAGCGAGTGTACCGTCAACTGGATCGACCATTAACACACCGAATCGGCGATCGCTCTCCAAAATCGTGTTCATCATGATTCGGTAGCGAAATTCAAAGACGTGTAGGGGTAAAGGTCTAGTGGGGAACAGAACTACTTCGGGTAACGGGAACAGAGGTAGTTCGCGAACTGCAATTATATTCGAGGATGTCATTGTTATCTTGGTATAAATTTAGTTTTAATTTTAAAATTTATTCTTCTCTGCTTTTCCCGTACTTTATTTACATTCTATCATTTGTTTCCCAGGCAATAAAAAGCCCTGAGATAAATTTCTTCAGGGCTGGGTAAATATTCATAGCAATGAATTTAAGGCATCCTCCGTCCATGAAAACACAACTGTCGCGGGTTTCCATCGAAAGTGGAACGAATGAGCCAATGAATAGTGTCTCTACATGAGAGTTAATGACCAAGGACTAACGACTAAATTATAGTTTTACTTCAATGTCCACACCAGAGGGCAAATCTAGTTTCATTAGAGCGTCAATAGTTTTAGAAGAAGGCTGATAAATGTCAATAATCCGGCGATGGGTGCGGGTTTCAAAGTGTTCCCGTGCATCCTTATCTACGTGAGGCGATCGCAGCACACAGTAGATTTTGCGTTTTGTGGGTAAAGGAATGGGGCCTATGGCTGTAGCGTTAGTCCTGTTAGCCGTATCTACAATCTTCTCGCAAGATGTGTCTAATAAGCGACGGTCAAAAGCTTGTAAACGAATTCTAATTTTCTGCTGCTGTAGAGTTGCCATCTTTAATTTTCCAGGTTCTGATGAATATTTGTGATTGTTTTGACAATTTTGTGGGATTGCGTCGTTCTCCTCCAAAGAGGCTGCGCCAACGCGGTCATATTTTCACAATCCCTACTTTTAGATGATCTTAGAGGTTGTTTTAAAAGTGTCCGGCTGTCATTTTAGGCACTTAATGATCCCCCCTAGCCCCCCTTGAGAAGGGGGGAACAGTGATCAAACTCCCCCTTCTCAAGGGGGATTTAGGGGGATCTAGAATGTTTTGCTACCGACAATAAGACTTTTAAAACATCCTCTTAGAAGGAAGAGAAAGGAGCAGAGAGGAATTGTACCATCTCTGCTCCTTTGTTATCGGACAAAAAGGTGTTACTTCACAATTTTAGAGACGACACCAGCACCAATGGTGCGGCCACCTTCACGAATTGCAAAACGCATTCCTTGCTCAATTGCGATCGCGTTGATCAGTTCTACAGTCATTTTAATGCGATCGCCTGGCATCACCATTTCTGCTTCACTACCATCATCGGAAGTAAAGGCTGTGATTGTGCCAGTTACATCGGTTGTCCGCACGTAAAACTGAGGACGGTAGCCAGAGAAAAATGGAGTCTTCCGACCGCCTTCTTTTTCTGTCAATACGTACACTTCTCCTTCAAATTGAGTGTGAGGAGTAATGGAACCTGGTTTAGCGATTACCATACCGCGTTCAATATCAGCCTTTTGGATACCGCGTAGGAGTACACCAGCGTTATCTCCAGCCATACCTTGATCGAGACTCTTCTTAAACATCTCAATCCCGGTGACAGTGGTGTTACGAGTGTCTCTGATACCCACTAATTCAACGTTGTCGCCCACTTTTACTACACCACGTTCAATCCGACCGGTAGCAACAGTACCACGACCTGTAATGGAGAACACGTCTTCCACAGCCATCAGGAAGGGTTTATCTACAGCACGGTCAGGAGTAGGAATGTAAGAATCTACTGCTTCCATCAGAGCGTAGATTTTGTCTACCCAAGGATCTTCACCCTTTTTAACTTTGGGGTTAGCAGTCATTGCTTCCAGTGCTTTCAGACCGGAGCCTGTGACGATGGGAATGTCATCGCCGGGGAAATCGTAGCTAGATAATAGCTCCCGGACTTCCAATTCCACCAATTCTAGTAATTCTGCGTCGTCTACCATATCTTCCTTGTTCAAGAAGACAACTAGACTGGGAACACCTACTTGCTTTGCTAGCAGGATATGTTCACGGGTTTGGGGCATGGGGCCATCAGCAGCCGAAACTACGAGAATACCACCATCCATTTGAGCCGCACCAGTGATCATGTTTTTTACATAATCAGCGTGTCCTGGACAATCTACGTGAGCATAGTGCCGACCTTCGGTTTCATACTCAACGTGAGCCGTATTGATTGTAATACCCCGTGCCTTTTCTTCGGGAGCATTATCAATTTGGTCGTAGCCTTTACCTGTAGCTTGACCCAAAGCGGCAAGAGTCATGGTAATGGCGGCTGTTAAAGTGGTTTTACCATGATCAACGTGGCCAACTGTACCGATATTAACGTGAGGTTTAGTCCTTTCAAATTTTGCGCGTGCCATTAATGCTCGTTTCCTTTTTTAATTAAGCGTTCCCTTTGCTTTTCGCTATGATTGCTTCAGCCACGTTGCGAGGTACTTCTTCGTAGTGGCTAAATTCCATTGAGAAGATGCCCCGTCCTTGGGTCTTCGAGCGGATATCAGTAGCGTAACCAAACATTTCTGCCAATGGGACTTTAGCAGTTACTTTGGCAAGACCATCATCAGATCCCATACCTTCAATTTGCCCACGACGGGAATTCAGGTCGCCCATTACATCCCCAAGGTAGTTTTCGGGAACTTCAACCTCAACTTTCATCATAGGTTCTAAGAGTACAGGTGAAGCTTTCAACACTGCCTCTTTCATTGCCATTGAGCCAGCAATTTTGAAAGCCATTTCTGAAGAGTCTACATCGTGGTATGACCCATCAATCAAAGTTGCTTTGATATCAATCAATGGATATCCAGCCAAAATACCGGATTCACAACTTTCCTTCATTCCTTGTTCTGCGGGGCTAATGTACTCTTTGGGTACAGTACCGCCGACAATCTTAGAAACAAATTCAAAGCCCGTACCAGGTTCGCCTGGTTCCAAATTGATCACAACGTGACCATATTGACCTTTACCACCACTTTGGCGAATGAATTTCCCTTCAATTTTGGAGACTTCTTTACGAATTGTTTCGCGGTAAGCTACTTGCGGCGCGCCGACGTTCGCTTCTACTTTGAATTCTCGTAACATTCGGTCTACCAGAATTTCCAGGTGTAGCTCTCCCATGCCGGCGATCACGGTTTGATTCGTTTCCGGATCAACGTGGACGCGGAAGGTGGGGTCTTCTTCTGAAAGAGATTGCAGAGCTTTGGAGAGCTTGTCCATGTCATTCTTGGTTTTGGGTTCAACCGCTACCGAGATCACAGGCTCAGGAATGAATAGAGATTCCAGAATTACTGGTGATCCTTCATCGGTGATGGTGTCACCTGTCAATGTCTCTTTTAATCCCAAGGCTGCTCCCAAATCGCCAGCCCGCATTTCGTCCACGTCCATGCGTTCATCTGCTTTTAAAATCACCAGACGGGAAATGCGCTCTTTCTTGTTCTTGGTAGCATTAAGAACGTAGCTACCTTTCTTTAGAACACCAGAATAAACACGAACAAAGGTGAGACGACCGTAGGGGTCAGCCATAATCTTGAACGCCAGAGCTGATAAAGGTTCTTCATCATCAGCTCTACGCTCAACAGCTTCTCCAGTCGGTAATGTACCTTGGATTGCTGGTACTTCAGTTGGTGCTGGTAGATAATCTACCACCGCATCCAGCATCAACTGCACGCCTTTGTTTTTAAATGCCGAGCCGCAAAGTACTGGCACAATCTTATTCGCAATTGTACCTTTACGCAGGGCTGTACGAATTTCTGCTTCTGTAAGTTCTTCTCCCTCGAAGTACTTATTCATCAGAACGTCGTTGGTTTCTGCTACAGCTTCTATGAGCTTGGTGCGGTATTCTGCTACCTTTTCTTGCATTTCGGCGGGGATATCTGTTTCTTCGATATCTGTCCCTTCGTCGTTGTTATAAATATAGGCACGTTGCCGTACCAGATCAACGATGCCGCTAAATTCGGTTTCACTACCAATTGGCAGTTGAATGGCAATAGCATTAGCCCGCAAGCGATCGCACATTTGATCGTGAACTCTATAAAAGTTCGCGCCTGTACGATCCATTTTGTTGATGAAGGCTATTCTAGGTACTTTGTAGCGGTCTGCTTGTCGCCACACTGTTTCCGACTGCGGTTGCACGCCACCTACTGAACAAAATACTGCGATTACGCCATCTAACACGCGCATGGAACGTTCTACTTCAATTGTGAAGTCAACGTGTCCTGGAGTATCGATAATGTTAATTTGATGATCTTTCCAACTGGTACTGATTGCAGCAGCAGTGATGGTAATTCCCCGCTCACGCTCTTGAGCCATCCAGTCGGTGACGGCCGTTCCTTCATGAACTTCGCCAATTTTATGAATAATGCCAGAGTAAAACAATATTCTCTCGGTTGTCGTTGTCTTACCCGCATCTATATGCGCCGCAATACCGATATTGCGTACTTTCTCTAGCGGGATGGTACGTGCCACAGTAGCCTCCTATTATAGTTTTTGCCTCATGATATCTTGTATATTACTCTTTGTTAAGATTCTATACTTCTACGGAAAACCGTATCTGTCTTTCTGAGTCCGCGATATACCGTTTTTAGATCCACGATATACCGCCGCTTTTCTTAGTAACGATAGTGTGCAAAAGCTTTGTTAGCTTCTGCCATCCGGTGTGTTTCTTCGCGCTTACGAATTGCATTCCCGGTTTCGTTGGCAGCATCCATTAACTCATTAGCTAATTTACTTGCCATTGTGCGGCCGGGTCTAGACCTGGAAAAATTTACTAGCCAGCGTAAGGCTAGAGTTGTACCTCGGTCTGTGCGAACTTCCATCGGTACTTGATAGGTTGCTCCACCAACACGTCGAGCTTTTACTTCTACCAAAGGTGTAGCGTTTCGTACTGCTCTTTCAAAGGTTTCCAAAGGAGCAGCACCAGTGCGTTCTTCAATAGTTTTCATGGCATCATAAACCAGCCTTGCAGCCAGTGATTTCTTTCCATGACGCATCACCCGCCGGATTATCATGCTTACCAGGCGACTGTTATATACGGAATCAGGCGGAACTGGACGCCTTTGAATAACACCACGACGAGACATACTTTACCTTTAATTCGGATTTGTCAACGAAATTATATGCTATCAGACACTGGATATGTGGGCGGGGAAAGCCGCCGTTCAAACTTTGTCTTTTTTTCTCTAAGGTTGCAGGGAGACTGACTGATTGATTTGCTCACTACAACTAGAGAAGGCGATAACATCATAAATTTTAATATTTAGATGCAACCGCTAGTATCAGTTTGCTGGATACTGCTTAAAATTACTTACTTCTGCCAGCTTCATCAGGCTTTAGCGAGATTTTAAATAAGCAAGCACCGCTAATTTTTCTGTATTTCGGCTCTTCGCACCGAAACATTTTCATCGTCATCTCATACTATTAATCGCTTATTGCCTATTTTTTCGCTTCTTTCGGGCGTTTGGTTCCATATTTGGAACGCCCTTGTTTGCGGTCTTTGACTCCAGCTGTATCTAAGGTTCCACGGATAATGTGGTATCTCACACCTGGTAAGTCTTTTACCCGACCGCCACGAATCATGACTACTGAGTGTTCTTGCAAGTTGTGACCGATACCTGGAATGTAAGCTGTGACTTCAAATCCCGATGTCAGTCTTACCCTTGCTACTTTACGTAGAGCTGAGTTAGGCTTTTTAGGTGTAGTTGTGTACACTCTTGTACAAACACCCCGACGTTGTGGGCATTGCTTCAGAGCCGGAGATTTAGTTTTCTGACGCGCTTTTTCGCGTTCAGTACGGATGAGTTGCTGTATTGTTGGCATGAGTTACAGCGCGTAAAGCTGCTTAGAGTGTCTAAGTTTTAACAAATCCTAATTATATCTTTTTTT
This sequence comes from Nodularia spumigena CCY9414, assembly GCF_000340565.2. Taxonomy (NCBI): domain Bacteria; kingdom Bacillati; phylum Cyanobacteriota; class Cyanophyceae; order Nostocales; family Nodulariaceae; genus Nodularia; species Nodularia spumigena. Next base: position 1,068,271 of record NZ_CP007203.1, on the reverse strand, counting down.
GGGCTTTTATGTCAAACTTATAATTTTTTTTTAGTTAAACAGAGTTGGGCGTAGCAATGGAGAAAGAATTACCACAGCCACAGGTAGCGATCGCTTGAGGGTTGTGGAAGCGAAAACCCCCACCCATTAAATCTTCGGAATAATCCAATGCCAATCCATTGACATAATTAAAGCTTTCGTCATCTACAATAACTTTAATACTGCTTAAGTCAAAGACGCGATCATTAAATTTTACAGTTTCATCAAACGACATATCGTAAAACAACCCAGAACAGCCGCCTTGCTTAATTGTTAATCTCAACAAAGCATTTGGTTGCTGTTTTAACTGTAATCGCCTAATTTCACTGATGGCTACTTGACTCAAATGAATCATGGAATTAGTTTTGGCAATAAAAAACCCCATCTTCAATATTACAGACGGGTGAAGTACAAAAATCACAAGTTCACAAAAAATCTTTTTTTGATTTTTTCTGGAGTAGGGATGAGCCTATGCTTGACTAGGCACTCCTAATCTTGTCTGCTTATTGATTAGTAAATTACTATTATTACCTAAGCATATCACTATTAGTGTTAGTCCCCACCTAAATTCAGGTAGGGACAGAAGAAGCAGGGAGCATCGGCGCGGGGAACACCCGAGCGCGGGGGATTGAAATTACTTGGCAAATTATCCTGCTTAACTGCTATATAAAACCTAGACAAAACTAGACTTTACTTTCTACTTCAACGGGAGCATGGGAGCAGTTATCCCTCAGTAGACTTTCACGCCTTAGCCAGACGCGATTGTGTTCCAATTAAGTTTCTGAAAAAGACTACCACCATCATTGCTTGGTTTTCGCGTCGGCAATAGTCTCAATTCAATACTTGATATCACCGTATTATATATCAAGTAGTTGATTTTTTCCTAAAATATATATTGATTTTTGTCAATATAAGTATAGTTTTGTCTATGAAATTGTCAACTTAGGACTTGCTCTCTTTCCTCTTATTTGAGCGTAGTTGCATAATTTTTACACCCTACCCTGTTGCGGCGTTAAACCTTAGTACGGGCATAATCATCTTGGTAGCGAATAATATCATCTTCACCTAAATATTCGCCATTTTGGACTTCAATTAACACTAAAGGAATCACGCCAGGATTCTCTAGACGATGGGATGTACATTGGGGGACATAGGTTGATTCATTGTTGCTCAACAGCACTTCTTTTTCACCACACAGGACTCTAGCTGTACCAGAGACAACAATCCAGTGTTCACTGCGGTGATGGTGCATTTGCAAACTGAGGCGGTGTCCAGGCTTAACTTCGATACGTTTAATTTTATACCCGCGCCCTTCTTCTAAAACTGTAAAAGAACCCCAAGGACGCAGCTCAGTTGCTGCAACGCTTTTATTAGCGATCGCGACGGGTATAGGCAGAGTGTTAGTTTGTGTAGTTTCTTGAAATTGAGCCATAGTTACCTCATTGGTCGATATAACAAACCGTCATTACTCTTAACCATTAATGGAAAAATTTGGCGTAGCTTTGCCACCGTAAAACTGATTAATTTAGTCACATTTTACTAAACATAGCAAAATCACACTTGGAGGTGTTAAGGATTACTACTAAAACTGGCGTTTCTAAATCAAGTCTTCATCCAAAAAATGCCAGCTTATCCTTAACTTTAAAAAGGATTAGTCATTGGTCATTGGTCATTGGTCATTGGTCATTGGTCATTAGTCATTAGGAAGTTACCGTCTTCTCCCCACACCTCCCACACTCCCCACACTCCCCACACTCCCCACTCCCCACGCCCTAATTACTGTTGTTGCAAGAAAACCCCAAGACCGTTGTGGACACGAGCCGCAGTATTCGGGGAACGGTCGAGTAGTTGTCCTCCTAGGTAAAGGCTGGTTGAACTACCACCGTCTAAATTGAGGGCGTTCACACAACCAATATTCTTCATTAATTGGGCGTGTTCCGCTAAGGTTGGCCCTAGTCCGCCAGCCCGATTGTGGACAGCAGCAATCATCAACGAGCCGTTTGCTGTTGTGCAAATACCACTGCGAATAGCTTTTTGTCTAATAAAAGCTTTACTGAATTTTTCGCTTTGGGCATTCAGGACAATTTGATTATTTTGTACCAACAGTGGTCCTGCTCCCATGATGTGGGGATAACGGTTAAACTCAGCCGAATTAGTGGTGCTAGTAATGCTGACTGCTGTACCAATCGGCAATTGAGATGCAGTATTAGTAGCATTGGCACGTAATGTTAATAAGTAGCCATCCTGGGGAATGGGAACGGCTGTTTCTCCAGATTTTCCACCTAGTAGCTGATTTATCACGCGGTCTTTTTGGACAACCAGGAGAACTTCATTGTCTGTTAAAGGAGTGTAGCTAGTTCCCCAGGTTGGGGTGTAACGAGCAATACCACTCTGAACGTAGCCACTATTCACAAATAGAATCGGCAACCTCTGATTATTGGCAGCGATTAAAGTTTCTTGCAAGGTGAGACGACCGAAGTAAAATTGCCCAGAATCATTCCAAGCGATCGCTCCTCGGTTGAGAATTGGCCCTGATAACCACTGACCATCCCGACGAATTGCGCCCAAGGGTAATTTATTATTACGGTTGAAATAACCAGCATTAATTGCTGCTACAACTGAAGACTGCTGTGCCATTTGAATTAGCGGTGCAATCCCCGTCTGGCTGTTGGGGTCTGTGCCAATGGGTTTTAAGGTTAACCCGACTTGCTGGGGATTAATATCTAACCAAACTACAGGAAAGCGTTCTGTACCTAAATTGACAAATTGTTGTCGCCAGCGCAATCCAGAAGCCCAAGTAATATCTCGTTGTACCAAGGCATCAGGACGAAGATCAATTACCAGGCGATTAGGGTCTGCTAAGGTGAAAATTTGGGGAGACATCCCAAACGGCACACTCAGACTAATAATTGTGCGGTTGTTGACCACCTCCAATTTTCTAATCAGTGGTTGACGGGTTGGTTGTGCGGGTAATTTTGGGAGCGGATTCGGCAGTGATGTTGGCGGCGCGTAGCGTTGGATTAAACCCGCATCGGCTATGCCTTCCATTGCGACTATCCACTCTCTATTGGCTCGTGCGGCTGGTTCGTCTGCTTCGGTTATGGGTAAGCCTTGGGAAAGTTGCCAAGGTGCGGGGCGATCCAAATCTAAGACGATGCGAGCTGACTGAAAAGGAGGATTACTTACGCCTGACGGTTGCTGACTCTGACGAATATCTTTGATTTGGGCTTTGGGAATTGCGATCGCCAAAATATCCCCATTGGCTTGAAACTGCCAACCTGCTGCTTGGGCAAAATTAGTAATATCCAGATAGCGATACCCTTTTAGCTGCCTTGTGGCTAAAACCACTGGCTGGTTAACTGGTGAAAACCACTCAACTGGCTGTCTGGCTGCACTATTGCTGCTTAAAAAATCAACTCCCATGAACTGCCTAAATGCGCCGTCACTCAGATGAGTTTTTACCTGACCGTCTGTTCGGGATTCCTGCAACCAAGCCCCAGCTAAAGTCCGACCATTCAGGGTAATTTGGTTCCCAGAAGCTGATGCTCCGGCAGTCAAGGTGCGTGACTGGACAATCAATTCTGGAATCGGTTTGGTATGAATCTGGGATTCCTGAGCGCTCAGAGCATGGGTAGCAGTTAAGCACAATATAATTGCTAAGATTGTTGGCGCTATAGACCGGAAAAACTTTTGAGTAGCCTTTTTGGCTACAGCGCTGTGATGTTTTCTGCGGCGGTGATTTGACATTTGTACGATAATTTACTCATTATTTTTGACAACTATCGCCCAAGCAACTAGCTAACTAATTGTGAGCAAATCTTAAAAAATAGTGATTTAATTTTTCCTCAAATGTGATACTCTATATATTGGCTCTCTGTCTCTTGTAAAATCCAAAAAGTAATCATACCACTAAAAGCACTGTTACTAAGTGTTTTAACTATCACTAGTTTCAGTCAGACTCTATACAGTAGTTTGAGTTCTGAAAGCTGGTTGAGAATATTCAATCCTCACCGATGGTTGCTATTTAAGTAAGGTCTGTCTTGTAGCAATACAGATCACATGATCAGCAAAAAATAAATATATACAACAACAGATATTTGGATGAATTGTCAAATGGGTATGTTGTGTAATACGCTGATTTTGTGGATGAATCAGGATTATTTCGGCCTTTAAAACTAAGTTGTGTTATGGGTAAGACAAACACGTTTTACTGGAAAGTTAATCTTAATCTGGGAATAGAGAATTGAGCAAAAAAAGAGCTTTACGATATCAATAAAGGGCTGTGAGGGCAAAGGTGATTTGTCTCACTCAGTATTAATGCAGTAAGTATAAAAAAATACTGCAATCATCTTAACACGGTTAAAGAAGAAAAGAAACCGGAAGTTAAAATTTTTTCCCTAAATTTCGGTTATTTTATGTATTTCTCAGGGAAGCAAATTTAGTCCTTCGGCTGCGCTCCCTTCGGCTACGCTCAGGGCTAGGAAATTTTTCTCACAAATACTGGCAAGATTTGTGACTAACCATCTCAGGAACAGGCTATGAAAGATAAAGCGATGCATCAATCACAAACAATGAAAATTTCGGATATTAACTCTCAGGACAATTATCAGGGACAAAGGTGGTTAGTAGAAGAACGAGATGCCTGTGGTGTAGGTTTTATTGCTCATCGCCAGAATTATGCTAGCCACGAAATTGTCACAAAATCTTTAGCTGCATTGACCTGCTTAGAACACCGGGGTGGTTGTAGCGCAGACCAAGATTCTGGTGATGGTGCAGGAATTTTGACAGCTATCCCTTGGGAATTGTTCCAAAAAGACTATTCTTCGGGGAATGTAGCGGTGGGAATGTTATTTTTACCTCAAAATACTGAAATAGCCGCAAAAATTAAGGCAATATTTGAGGAAATAGCCGCAGAAGAGAAATTAACTGTACTGGGTTGGCGAGTAGTACCAGTGCAACCGAATTTACTGGGGAGACAAGCGAGAGAAAATCAACCCCAAATAGAACAAGTTTTTCTAGCATCAGCCGATAAGAGTGGCGAAGAACTAGAAAGAGAGTTGTATATCACCCGCAGAAGAATTTTCAAAGCTACCAAAAATATTTCTGAAGAATTCTATATTTGCTCCTTGTCCAGTCGCACAATTGTTTATAAAGGCATGGTGCGTTCTGCTATTTTGGGAGAGTTTTATCTAGATTTAAAAAATCCAGCTTATAAGAGTGCTTTTGCTGTTTATCATCGCCGCTTTAGTACTAATACAATGCCCAAATGGCCTTTAGCGCAACCGATGCGGCTATTGGGTCATAACGGTGAAATTAATACTTTATTGGGTAACATCAACTGGATGACGGCACGAGAAGCCAGCCTGAATCATCCAGTATGGGGCGTTGGCAGAGCCTCTTTGAAGGAGAATCGCGCGGATGAATTCAAGCCCTTAGTTCACATTGATAATAGTGACTCGGCGACTTTAGATAACGTCCTAGAATTAATGGTACTTTCTGGCCGGAGTCCCTTGGAAGCCTTAATGATGATGGTTCCAGAAGCATACCAAAATCAGCCTTGTTTGGCTAAATACCCAGAAATTGTTGATTTCTACGAATATTACAGTGGTCTGCAAGAAGCATGGGACGGCCCAGCACTTTTAGTATTTAGTGATGGTGAAAAAGTTGGCGCTACATTAGACCGTAACGGTTTAAGACCAGCCCGTTACGTCATTACTAAAGATGATTATATTGTTGTGGCTTCCGAAGCTGGTGTAGTTGACATCCCAGAAGCCAACATTATTGAGAAAGGTAGACTTGGGCCAGGACAAATGATTGCTGTGGATTTAGTCAATCATGAAGTGCTGAAGAATTGGGAAATTAAGCAACGTATCGCCAAGCAGCATCCCTATGGGGAATGGTTAAAACAGTATCGTCAAGAACTGAAAAATCTTGTTAGTCAGCCTTCATCTGTGAATGGTAATGGCAAGAGTCATTCTCCCACAAACACAATTGATAAACAAACCTTACTGCGTCATCAATTAGCCTTTGGCTATACCACAGAAGATGTAGAAATGGTAATTCAGCCAATGGCGGCTGAGGGTAAAGAAGCCACTTTCTGCATGGGGGATGATATTCCTCTAGCGGTGCTGTCAGAAAAACCTCACTTGCTGTATGACTATTTTAAACAGCGTTTTGCTCAAGTGACTAACCCACCTATTGACCCTTTACGGGAAAAGTTGGTGATGTCGTTGAATGTGGAACTGGGCGAACGGGGTAATTTACTGGAAGTGAAGCCAGAACACGCCCGGAAACTGAAGTTAGAATCGCCTGTGTTGACTGAGACAGAATTGGAGGCGATTCGGTTATCAGGGTTTGCGACGGCGGAATTATCAACGTTGTTTGCTATTGCTAACGGCCCAGAAGGTTTGAAAGAGGCTGTAGAGTCTTTGCAAGCACAAGCGGCGGAATCTGTCAAGGCAGGGGCAAAGATTTTAATTTTAAGTGACCGCCAGCTGGAAGGAGAAAATGGCATCAGTACAGAGTATACCTACATTCCACCTTTATTAGCCGCAGGTGCTGTACATCATCATCTGATTCGCCAAGGATTGCGAACAAAAACTTCGCTGATTGTGAATACAGCCCAGTGCTGGAGTACACATCATTTTGCTTGTCTGATTGGTTATGGTGTAGATGCTGTTTGTCCTTACACAGCTTTGGATACTGTCCGCAGTTGGTGGTTTGAACCCAAAACTCAAAGCTTCATGGAAAGGGGTAAAATTGCTACTCTGACTCTAGAGGAAGCTATCGGAAATTACCGTAAAGCCATTAATTCGGGTTTACTGAAAATTCTCTCTAAGATGGGAATTTCTCTCCTTTCCAGTTATCAAGCAGCACAAATTTTTGAAGCTATTGGTATCGGTGGGGATTTATTAAAACTGGGATTCTATGGCACAACTTCCCGCATTGGTGGGTTGAGTGTGAGCGAATTGGCGCAAGAGGTGCTGTCTTTCCATAGCAAGGCTTTTCCCGAACTGACGGCGAAGAAGTTAGAAAATTTGGGTTTTGTGCAGTGTCTTCCCAAGGGTGAATACCACATGAATAACCCGGAATTGGCTAAGGCGCTGCATAAGGCGGTGGATGGGAAGCAATATGATCACTATGAGGTTTACAAACAGCATCTGCAAGGGCGACCGGTGACGGCTTTGCGTGATTTGTTGGATTTTGAAAGCGATCGCCCACCCATTCCTTTAGAAGAAGTAGAATCAGTCAGTGAGATTCTCAAACGCTTCTGTACTGGTGGGATGTCTTTGGGCGCGTTGTCACGAGAAGCCCATGAAACTTTGGCGATCGCCATGAACCGCATTGGCGGAAAATCTAACTCAGGGGAAGGCGGCGAAGATCCAGTCCGTTATAAAGTGCTCAATGATGTAGACGCAGCAGGTAAATCCCCTACTTTACCACATTTACATGGATTACGGAATGGTGATACTGCTTCTAGTGCCATTAAACAAGTCGCATCAGGACGCTTTGGTGTGACACCAGGATATTTAAGCAGCGCCAGACAAATCGAAATCAAAATTGCCCAAGGTGCAAAACCTGGAGAAGGTGGACAGTTACCAGGGGCAAAAGTTAGTCCTTACATTGCCATGTTAAGGCGTTCTAAGCCTGGTGTGACACTGATTTCACCACCACCCCACCATGATATTTACTCCATTGAAGATTTAGCACAGCTAATTTTTGACCTGCACCAAATTAACCCCAAAGCACAGGTATCTGTGAAACTAGTGGCAGAAATTGGCATTGGGACGATTGCGGCGGGTGTAGCTAAAGCTAACGCGGATATTATTCAGATATCTGGTCATGATGGTGGTACTGGTGCATCACCACTGAGTTCTATTAAACACGCTGGTTCACCGTGGGAACTGGGTTTAAGTGAAGTACATCGAGTTTTAATGCAAAACGGCCTGCGCGATCGCGTAATTTTGCGTGTAGACGGTGGACTCAAAAGTGGTTGGGATGTGGTAATAGGTGCATTAATGGGTGGTGAGGAATTCGGTTTTGGTTCCATCGCCATGATTGCTGAAGGCTGTATTATGGCGCGGATTTGCCACACGAATAACTGCCCTGTGGGTGTGGCTTCTCAGAAGGAAGAACTCCGCAAACGGTTCTCAGGAATGCCGGAACACGTTGTAAATTTCTTCTGCTTCATTGCTGAGGAAGTGCGCCATCTCTTAGCTAGACTGGGATACCGTTCTTTGTTGGATATCGTGGGACGTGCTGATTTATTGACAACACGCGCCGACGCAACAGTTACCAAAACCCAAGGACTCAACCTCGACTGTTTACTTCAGCTACCAGATGCCAAAAATGATGCTCCGAAGGAGCCGCTTCGCGAACGTAGCTGGTTGGTACATGAAGAAGTCCACAGCAACGGTGCGGTAGTGGATGACCAATTGCTGGCTGATGCGGAAATTCAAGCGGCTATTAGTAATCAATCCACTGTTAGCAAAACCTTAAAGTTAGTCAATACCGATAGAACAGTGGGCGCACGGTTGGCTGGTGCGATCGCTTCCCAATATGGTGATAGTGGTTTTGAAGGACAAATTAACCTGAATTTCCAAGGTAGTGTGGGACAAAGCTTTGGTGCTTTCAACCTTCCCGGCATGATTCTGTCACTGTCAGGAGAAGCCAACGACTATGTAGGTAAGGGAATGCACGGTGGTGAAATTATCATCAAGCCCCCGGCTGATGCCACCTATGACCCATCACAAAACGTCATCGTTGGCAATACCTGCCTTTATGGTTCTACGGGTGGAATATTATTTGCCAATGGTTTAGCCGGAGAACGCTTTGCTGTACGCAACTCTAAAGGTATGGCAGTAATTGAAGGGGCTGGGGATCATTGCTGCGAGTACATGACTGGTGGCGTGATTGTTGTCCTGGGCAAAGTTGGGCGTAACGTCGGCGCGGGGATGACTGGAGGGCTGGCTTATTTCTTAGATGAAGACAATTCATTCCCAGAATTAGTCAATCCAGAAATTGTCAAAATCCAGCGCGTGCTGACACAAGCCGGTGCAAAACAACTGCAAGAATTAATTAAAACTCATTGCGATCGCACTGGTTCACCAAAAGCGAAAATGATTCTGCAAAATTGGTCAGAATATTTGCCTAAGTTCTGGCAATTAGTACCACCTTCTGAAGCTGATAGTCCCGAAGCAAATCCCCAATCTGTTCTAGAAAAACATTTGAGTTCAGTTTAATTGCAAAAAACAAGATCCCCGGCTTTTATCAAAAGTCGGGTATCTGAACTTTTTACTTTTTATTTGCTATCAATTGATGCTCCTTTTCTTGCATTGCTAAAAGTTCTGGAACAGTTACAAAACTATAGCCTTGCTGACGAAACTTACTAATAATTTGTGGTAAAGCTTGCACCGTTTGGGAGCGATTACCACCACCATCATGCATCAGCACAATACCTCCGGGTGTGGCGTTTCTAAAAACATTATTGACTAACTGTGGGACACTGGGACGCGAATAGTCTAATGAATCAGATGACCACATGATAATGGCATACTTACTCTTCCTCGCGTAAGCAGTTACCCCATTGTGCATAATTCCCCCTGGTGGTCGAAACAAATTGGTTTTGACACCAGTAGTTTTATAAATTACGTCTGTTGTGTGATCGACTTCGTAAGCAGCCGCCTTGGTATTCATAAAATGATACCAATGATGCCAAGTATGATTAGCAATAGCGTGACCTTCAGCAACCACCCGCTTGGCTAGGTGGGGATAATTCTTGACATTTCTGCCAACGACAAAAAATGTACCTTTAATATTATTCTTTTTCAGAATATCTAACGTTTGTGAAGTGGTTTCTGGCCAGGGTCCATCATCAAAGGTCAGAGCAATGACTTTTGGCCCTTGATTAAGTTTCACAGCTTTAATGATTGCTCCTTGAAAGCTTGGTGGTGCAGCAGAGGCAAAACCCTTAATGTTTGCTTCTTGCTGTAAACTGGTGAGCATAATCGCCTTAAATCCCTCAATGCGCTGCTGAGTTCCAACTTTAGCAGCATATAAATTATTAATATCTATACTTTGTCGGCTCTGTGCTTCAGAAGCATTGGGCTTGATGAGTAACATTAAACCAACGCTAAAAGTAACACTCAGAGCAACTAAGGCAATTAGTATTCCTTGTGGCCAAAGAAACAACTTATTATTTTCCACTTCATAGCTCCTTCAAGGGTAGACCCATAAGTCAAAATTATGACGGTACTTTATAGCACAATTACTTCTAAATATTAGATACGCAGAGTTTTACTAGTAATCCAGAACTTTTGGATACAGATTCACAGAAATTGCAAAAATATACACTATGGCTGATGAAGTTTCAACTGTAACCTAGAACATCTGGTTTTGGATGAACAATGGCCGTATAATATTTACCAATATTTAACAATAAGACCTAACCGTACTCACCAACTATTTTGCTGGTGTGGGTTATATAGCCAAAAAAATTCGAGAATCTAAATTCTCTATTTTCAAGGTGTAAGTTAATACTTATTTTCATTGAGTAGAGTTTAAAAAAAAGTTAAATTTTTAACTTACTAACTGCCACCTTTCCTCTGCTATGAATTAGCCTGACGATCATCAACTGCATATAGTTTCCCATTGTTAAGGTAAACTAAGCAGTGAATTATTATACTGTTTACTCATTTATTGCGAATAAGTTGGAGCCGCATCGCACTTATTGTATATTTTCCCGATATTTTCACTTGCCATTAATATGAGAATTTTCACGGATATAGAGCCAGTCTAAATACGGTAATTAACTACTGCCTGATATAGCTGGGGAGTAGGGAGTAGGGAGTAGTCCGTGGGGAGTGGGTTAAAACCCTTTTGGTGTCTAAGTTTGATTATCCGTTTATGTCTTAACCTCCTTGGCGGTTGCTATAACTGGAGAATCTTCAAAGATTTCTTTGCACTTAGCACAGACTAAGGGTTCCTACGCTAAGAGGATTTTTGCGTAAGCGTTCAGCACTACACCAAAGCTATTATCTAATCATTGTTAAAAGATGATTGTATTTTAGGTATTGTAAAAATGCGTCCATTCCGAGAAAAAGAATGGCTATTGAGCTTGGTTGTGGGATCTCTGATTCTCTGGCTAATATTTTTGGGAAACTTACCGTTACGTGACTGGGATGAGGGTACTGTAGCACAAGTTGCTCGTGAAATTTGGCGCGCCCCGGTTGGTTCGATGCGTTGGCTTTACCCCATCTTGGGAGATGAAGCATATCACAACAAACCACCTCTCATCCATTTACTAATTGCTTGGGCTTATTCCCTTGGAGGCGTGAATGAGTGGACAACACGCTTACCTAGTGCAGTTTTAACTGCCTTGGGAGTACCTATACTGTACTTAGTCGGAGGTTTGGTTTTTCAGCAAAATTTGCCTGCTTTGTTTGCGGCTTTGGTTTACTTAACAATGTTGCCTATAGTACGTCATGGTAGACTGGCGATGCTAGATGGCGCGAGTGTTTCTTTTTTCCTCTTATTGTTATTTTTTGTCCTCAAAGCTCGTCAAAATAAACGGTATGCTCTCGGTGTGGGTATTTGCTTGGGGCTAATTACTCTGACAAAGGGGATGCTAGTTTTATTGCTGGGTGCGATCGCTTGTTTATTTCTGATTGCCGAGAGACAATTAACATTGTGGAAAAATCCCTCTTTCTGGGCGGGAATGTTATTCGGTATTGCTGCACCTTTGGCTTGGTATATTGCCCAATGGCAATATTATGGCAGTAATTTCTTACAAATAAACTTTCAGGCACAAACCTTTAACCGTCTTGTGCAGTCTGTGGAAGGTAATAGTGGCCCTGCTTGGTACTATTTAATTGAGTTAATTAAATATGGTTTTCCCTGGCTGATATTTTTACCAGGAGGTTTACATCTAGCTATAAAAAAACGTCATACTACTTGGGCGCGTCTCGTTCTCATCGGGACAATTGTTTATTTTGTCGCCATTTCTTTCATGAGAACAAAACTCCCCTGGTATATTATGCCTGTTTATCCCTTTTTAGCTTTAGCAATTGGGGCGCAACTGAGCGAAGTTTGGCAGCATCGGAATTCAATTAACAAATATTGGGCAGTATTTTTAGCTATTATTGCTTTCGCAGGTTTAGGAGGATGTATTTACTTTGCTGTTGCAGATCCTCAGCCTGTGTTGATAGCTATGAGTCTGGTTTTGGCTATCAGTATGAGTGTAGCAGCTTGGCTAATTAAACAGCGCGATCGCTTGTTTATTCCCGTCCTAATTTCGGGAATGTATTTAGTTTTAGCACTATTAATGAGTTCCCAATCTTGGATTTGGGAGTTAAACGAAACCTTTCCGGTAAAGCCTGTGGCGGCATTAATTCGCGCCCATGTTTCCCCAGGAACCAAAGTTTATACTTCTTTTGCTTATGGTCGTCCTAGTTTAAATTTTTATTCTGATTGTCAAGTCGTTTCCGCAGATGTTACAGTTTTACAAAAAATGTGGTTAGAGCAATCTTATTTGCTATTAGATCATGCCAGTTTACAGAATCTCAATTTATCTGGCGGTCAAGTTTTAGGCACATCTGAAGAGTTTACGTTAATTTATTCACTAGTTCCATAATTTTGGGATTTTTGTATTTTACCAATACTTCCTTAATGGTAAATCCAAAATCCGAAATCTAAAATCTAAAATTGATTGACTGTCTACGCTACACCCAGATTTTCTGCATTTTCAGATGTTCAGTCCAAGAATACCCCGCAATCTGGGGCGGGAGAATGTCAAACTGGAAGTTGTCTGTAAATTTTAAAGCAATTGTGAAAGCTATTACTCTTGTTGGTTCTACTGGCTCCATCGGTACTCAAACTTTAGATATCGTTACTCAGTATCCCGATCAGTTTCGCATTGTCGGATTGGCTGCTGGGAGCAATGTGGAGATTTTGGCGGCTCAAATTCGGCAGTTTCGGCCAAGTATTGCGGCGATTTCGGCTGAGGAAAAATTACCAGAACTCCAGGAAGCTATCAAAGACCTTGACCCGCAACCGATTTTACTCGCTGGTATTTCGGGAGTGATAGAAGTCGCCCGTTATGGTGATGCCGAAACCGTGGTGACGGGTATTGTGGGCTGTGCTGGTTTATTACCGACCATCGCGGCTATTGAAGCTGGTAAAGATATCGCTTTGGCGAATAAAGAAACTTTGATTGCTGGTGGTCCTGTGGTTCTACCTTTAGTAGAAAAGCATGGTGTCAAACTATTACCGGCTGATTCTGAGCATTCAGCAATATTTCAATGCCTTCAAGGTATTCCCAAGGGTGGCTTGCGGCGAATTTTGCTCACGGCTTCTGGTGGGGCTTTCCGAGATTGGGATGTAGAAAAGTTAGCCGAGGTGACGGTTGCTGATGCTCTGAAGCATCCTAACTGGTCGATGGGGAGGAAAATCACCGTAGACTCGGCGACTTTGATGAACAAGGGTCTGGAGGTAATTGAGGCGCATTTTCTGTTTGGCTTGGATTATCCAGATATTGATATTGTCATTCATCCCCAGAGCATTATTCACTCGCTGATTGAGTTGCAGGATACATCTGTTTTAGCTCAACTCGGTTGGCCGGATATGCGCTTACCTTTACTCTATGCTTTATCTTGGCCTGAGCGCATTTACACTGACTGGGAACGGCTGGATTTGGTGAAGGCAGGGAATTTAACTTTCCGTGAACCAGACCACCAGAAGTATCCTTGTATGCAGTTGGCTTATGCTGCTGGTAAGGCTGGGGGTTCGATGCCGGCTGTGTTAAATGCTGCTAATGAGCAGGTTGTGGCGTTATTTTTAGAGGAGAAAATTAAATTTTTAGATATTCCCCGATGTATCGAATTGGTGTGCGATCGCCATCAAAATGATAACTGTACAAATCCTTCTTTAGATGACATTTTAGCAGCAGATAAATGGGCAAGACAAGAAGTTTTAACTGCGGCTAACAAGTTAGAATCTCCTTCGCAGGTAATTTCGTTACACCCAACAACTCGATAAGTTGAAAAAACCTGATTTTGCACAATATGTTTAAATACAACTCTTGTGGGATGGGCATCTTGCCCGTCCAAATTGTGCAAGTTCAATGCTCAACAGCTTAGTATAAAAGCATTAGTGAGGATGGTTATTTTATCCAACCTCCTCACTAGATTTCGGCTTTATTTGATGAAATGATTTATATATCTTTAACAATACAGCCAATAAATTTACTAACTTATTATATAAAAGACTTTAATTAGCCAGAAATCATTAAAATTTTCTAGTATAGTTAATCAGTAACAATTACTCCAAAAATCTCCTAAAAACTTAGAGATAACGATTATTATAGCTTGGGGGCAAAAAAATTTACCAGAGTAATTGCTGAATGAATAAATATTTGTTGTAACCCTTAAATAAGGGATATTTTCAAGGGATTTATCTTGATGATTCCTACCCTAATTCTTGCTTGGATAGTATTTGTAATTTTGTTCAAAATTCTGAAAACTACTTTGAAGAATGCTTTAACAATTGCGGCAATACTGGTTTTATTAAATATCGGTTTTGGGATTACACCTGAAGATATTTGGCATCAGATTATGCACTTGGCTCAAACAATTTCGCCGAAATGAGACGCGATTGAGAGGCGATAAATTTAAACAAAACCAAGGATGAAGAAGAAAGGCTTCCAGCAAACCTGCGGTAAACAGTTTGCCAAGCATCTACATTCTTCATCCTTTTTTTGCTAATTATTGTGTATAGTGGAAATCTTGGCTAACGCGTCCTGAACAGTTGCAGGTAGGCGACGCATTATCTTACCTCTTTCGCGGTCTAATGCTACTAACGTCACCTTAGCTGTGACATATAGTTCTTGTCCATCAGTTGAGACAATCCCATAATCCCAGTTGATGCGGACACCAGTCACTTCAATCATGCGTGTTTTGACAATTACAGCCATACCTAACTGAATGGAACGGTGATAGCGTACTGAAAGTTCTACAACCGGTAAATCGCAGCCTAACGCCACTAAATCAGCAAATTCAATGCCGATGGATCTCAAACATTCTACTCTTGCTTCTTCCATCCAAGTTAAATAAGTACCATGCCAGACAACACCTGCATAGTCAGTATGATGGGGTTGCACTCTCACCGGATATTCAAACCAACTCTCAAATTCCTGGTTCGATGGAAGATCAATGGCGCTGGTTGGTGGTAATTGTGCTGGATTTGGTTGTTTTTTAGACATTTTTGAATTTCTTAATAGCTATGAATGTTTCACATCTGACAAAATTCTCTCATAAGGTTTTAATTAACGCACTTAAAATAGGCGATCGCCCTGCAATAAGCAAATCACTTTATAGTAATTTTAAATAGGTAATGTGGGATCGCAAGCCAAGCCACAATTACCTATTACTAATTACCAGCCATAGATTTCCAATACGAGAGCGACTATGGGAACCTGTTGTTAAGTACCCCATCAGATACAGAAAGCCCTAACACTTTTTGGCCAGGGTTTTATTACCTGAACTAGCTGGTGTAGATTCTTTGACAAGATTAGCCAGCTCTTGCAACTGATTAATTGCCTCTGCACCCTCTAATTTCATTAATTCGCGGTCATCTCGCATTTCCGTCCAAGTAATCCCGTAATCGGATACCAAGAATCGAATCAAGTGATTGTCGCCCAAGCTGACCATAAATGAAGCACTATTCATCTGGTCGCCACAGGTATAACAGGACGCAGGATATCCCCGTCGTTCTAGTACAATTGCCAAGGCTTGTAGGTTCATTACCAAGTCTTGGACGAATTGTCGGTGTTGATGCGCTAGTCTCAGAAACACGTTTGTCCTCCAGACACCACAGTGATTTTAGTCTCTTTTATATTTTCTTTAGCTTTTTTCATCCACTGGTATTGTAAACTATCCATTACATTTACCAGCGTTTCATGAAATCGTTAATTAACTACCTTGCTTAGGGTAGTAGATAAATATTCAGCTTGCCGTATCAAACTATTCAATTTGTAAGTTCGACTGATCAGACAGATTGGCAAAATTTAAGATTTTATTAATATACTTCTGTCCGATTAAATGCCTAACTAAAACGATTCCGTTTTAAGAGTAACGCAAATTTGGTATTGTTAAACAACAGAAAAGTTACGGATATCATTTCACTGGGACATATACTGCCAAATTGTTCTCTGGACAAGGCTTTAAAACCACTTCAGTATTTTCTATATCCTTTGTCGGGTTGTGAACCTATGTGTCCTTTAATGAAAATATATAGCGGCTTGCAGTTGAATCCCATACAGACCTAACCCCAACCCCTTCCCTACAAGGGAAGAGTAGCAAATGTCACAGGCTCTCCCCTGGAAGGAGAGAGATGAAAGTGTATTGCATAAAAACAACAAGTGCTATAGTGCTTTTGAAGTATTGGTTAGAACAGTCAAAAGCTCCTAAAAATATAGAGTTTGGGAGATAATTTTAGGTTTGTGGTTGGGATCTGTGGGCTGTGTGGGAGCAATGGTTAAAATATTTGTACGTGATTTCAACAAGAATACCAAATACTTAACCTAAATATCTATGGCTTAACACTGAGAATAACTGAACATGGGATAAGTATGTTGCCATTTCGCCAGTATGTATTTTCTCGCTTCTTGAGGTTGTGCTGCAAAAGCTACCCAAAAACCCAAAATTTAGTTTGAGATCAGCAAAAAAGATAGTATTGTGAAACTTCGCCCAATATATAGACAAATATTACCATATATTATCATTCATCACAGTGAAACCAGCTAATAGTGGGGATAGAGCAAACCTCAAGCCAGGGAATTCACATAAATTTATTGAAACAAGTACTGACAAATGTTAGTATGTATGGCTAACTGATTCACGCTGATGTCAATGGTAGTTTAAATATTTTACGTAAAGTAGTCCCGACAGCGTTTAGTCTAGGCATAGGGGGCGCTGTAGTTCGCCCTGTGGGGGTTATTCCCAGCAAACAAATGGCTGGCATGAGATATTATGTTTATGCTTTTTGGAACTATAGACTACATAAAACCTATTTTGAACAGAATAAATTCAACTATATAAATTTTAACAAATTTGGGGAAGTGTTGAGGGTGAGATTGGGAAACACCGCTATAGCTGGTACTTTGAGCATAGCGGCGCGTATTTTAATAGACTACTTGCCACCAACCAAAAGCAGGACCGATAAAACGAATAGTTATCCATGCTACAACGATCGCACCAATACAGAACCAGGTACTACGAGTAGTCAACTCCATAAACTTTTGGGATTGGGTTTTGGTGATGGGAACCCAAGGTAAGATGCGTGTATCTTGACCGTAGTTATTTCCCAGTGTAGTTTTGGTTGAGTCGATGTAAGGTATTATCCTTCGCACCTCTCAGTTAGATCCGTGCGTACCCGTTTCCGTGTACACGGCTCCCGATGTTCTTAGCTTGCGCTTTTGCTCATGTGCTTGTAATCGTGACAACTCTCGTGAATTGCTTGTAGATGATTTTTCTGACCGTTGGCATGATTTCCGTCGATGTGGTGCAGGTGAACCTTTTCTTCACCGATGAATTTCAGACCACAGGAAGCACATCTATGGTTTTGCTTGTTAAGAGCTTTAGAGGTTTCTCCGTCATAGAGCTTACTGTTACGTTTGCTCCAATAGGCTATATCTCCGTCGTAAGGTGATTTAGTTCCTTTGACAGGGATGTGTTTGTTTTCGGAGTAGGAAATTTTGGGAAACGCTTTATCTATCAATTTTTTGCTAGAGTGGCGTGTCTGTTTTGCTTCCTTGTTGAATACCGTGTAAGCTCTGTGACTCATAAACCAAAGTGATAACTTTGACCCGTCCATCTTGCAGAACTTATGGTAATTTCTCCAGCCTCTAACTACCGACGCTAATTTCTCAGCCTTTGTGGTAGCACCATAGTTCGAGTTGTTGACGATGTGTTTTACTTTCTTACGAAAAGCTTTGAAGTTATCCACTGAGGGATTACATCTAAACTTTCCGTTTTTCTGGACTTTGAAGTGCCAGCCAAGGAAATCAAACCCATCTGTCGCAGCGGTAATTTTGGTTTTCTTTTGGCTTACATTCATTCCGCGTTTGCGGAGGAACTCGCTGATTCTTTCAAGTATCTCTGTCGCATCATCTTCGGGTCGAAGTATAATAACCATGTGATCTCCGTATCGGACTGATGGCTCGGTGATCTCACTGACTGAGGTTTTGTTAGTAATTCTCTGTCCTTGATTCTCATGGTATCTATGTATACTCTCAATCCCGTTGAGGGCGATGTTTGCTAGTAGTGGGCTGACCACTCCCCCTTGAGGTGTTCCCTGTTGGGGAAATTCTGGGTTGACTCCTGCCTTGAGACATCGGAATATTCCGAGTTTTAAGCCTTTAGGGGCAATGATTCCGTCCATTATTGCTGAGTGATTAATCCTATCGAAGCACTTTTCAATATCGAGTTCAATTACTCGCTTATTTATTCCGTTAGCTTTGGAGTTAAGGTTTAGGAAGATGTACTTTTGTGCATCATGGGCGGAGCGCCCAGTTCTGAACCCATAACTCCTGGCGTGGAAAGTGGCTTCGTGTGCTGGTTCAAGTGCATATTTTGCGAGGCATTGCCAAGCTCTATCCGCGATGGTGGGTATCTTAAGCATTCTGGTAGTCCCGTCCTTCTTAGGGATGGGGATTTCCCGTAGTCCTTGATGCTTCCAATTTCCACTATTCATTTTCAGTAATTCTTCAAGGTTGAAGCGTTCTTCAAATGAGAGCGATTTTTTCCCATCAATACCCGCCGTCTTTTTACCAGCGTTTAGCTGAGATACTTGTCTGATTGCCAGAAATCGAGCCGAGGTGGATTTTAGAATGAGCTTTTGGAGTGACCGCGCTTTCCGCTTGTCTCCAACTTGAACCGCTTTAAATACGCGCTTTTGAAGGCGGAAAAGATTTCGGCGGAATTTCTTCCACGGTAGGGCTTTCCAAGATTCACTAGTTTTGTAACTGTGTCTAATCATTTTCTCTTCTGGAGTTTGTATTCTCTGAACACCTCAGTCCAATTACGGACTGTCCTACCCGAACTGTGGGGATTCCTCCGCTCGTCTGGACTACCTGAGATTCGACCGTCTCAAGACCCACAATTCGTTTTTCTTCGTTCCCTCGGAAAGATTGATTGTTCCGTTAGATGTAGCCAATTCAACTACTGGATTCCCTGGACTCTTGCCGTTACTCGACGCGTGTTCGGCGGGAATCAACTCCAGTGAGGTCAGGGATTTGGCGTTGCGCCCTGCCTGCAAATAAGTCGTTTTTCTAGGCTCTGTTTCATCGTAGGAACTCCCTGTTAGCGCCAGTGTCAACCCGCAACGGTCGTCTGATTGCGCCCTGTTCCCAGCTTCACTCTACAAGAACCGAGCTTGTTCGGTGTGGGCAGATAAGGAGTCAATTCTGAGTCTGAATGGCAAGACTTGCACTTGCATCTGACCGAGAGTTCAGCCTTTAATGACAGTAATCTGCTGTCGGACTGGTTTAGTTATGTACGGACTGATTACCGTGATTCACTAAACAACGAATCGCACACGACGTTTTGCTTCACCCATAATCAGGAATTCAAATTTAATGAGGTTTTAGGTTTTAAGATAACTGGCACCAAAATTGATGATAGCGCTTGCTAGGAGGCGATCGCTCTAGAATTGACAAAACGTAAATACTCAATTATCCGGGATCTTCCTCACTCGGATGGGAAAACAAGCTGGGATCAAGGTAGTTAATCCGTGCCAAAGGACTAAGAACAGCCAGGACTTGTGCGCCATAGCTCCGGTTAACTACACGGCTATCTAGTAAAGCCACAATACCTTGACTTTCTCGGACTGGTGCGATCGCTCGTTGTAATTCATTCAAAGCCTCTGGTAACAAAAATAACCGAAACCAATCCTGATGCGATCGCTTGTAATGAGCAACTCTACCAGCTACCAAAGGATTTTCTAAAGATGGTAACGGCAACGTGGCAATAATTAATAGATGGGGTGCTGGTAAAACCGATTGATGCGATCGCCAAAATTCCCAGCCACTGATTAAAATCCCATTCTCATCCAAACAAGTTTTTTCCACCTGTACCCGTGTACCAAACTCAGAAGCCAAAATAGCACCGACTTGAGCCTTCAGTGGCACATCTCCCACTAATACTACCGTTAAACCTGGGGCTGCGGCACTCAGACAAAGCAGTGTCCGAACCTTGTGAATAAATGCCGCTTGAAACTCTGGGGTATTGGGTAAAGGCAACTTATGGGGGACATACAATTGAATAGCAGTCCCTTGATGATCATTAGAAAACTTCAAACAAGTTACGTCATCTAAACCCAAACGCTGACGAAACAAAGGGGCTTCAGTTTCTGGTTCCAAGGCACTACCAATTAATACTACTGGTTGCCTCTGCCAAATAGCCTTGAGACTTTCGCCTAATTCAATCGGGGTGTAATGTAAAGAAAATAACCCTTGACGACGGGCGATCGTTGCCCAGAAGAGATTAGATGGGGGGAGATTTTCATTACTGGTAGAGAATTGCTGCCAAAAATCTTTCCAGGGATCTGGCAATGTTTCTACTGACTCCAGTTGTGAATAGAGATCACTTAAAATGTCTACTTCTGACTGGGAAATGAGATAGCACTGATATGGATTAACTGGGTGCTGAAAAAGTTTGTGTGTGAGTTGCGCCCGCGTAGAACGAATGATCTCGGCTTGGTCAGGACAAGCTAACATGAGTTGATCCCAGTCTTGGGGTTGAATATCTTGGGTAAGCTGATCACGTACCCAATCTTCTAGATCATCGACCCCATCAATAATTGTGGGAATGCCTGGAGGAAAACTATCAGCAGATGTGAACTGCCCTTTTAACCAAGCTTCAGGAGAAGTGAGGAGTAATGCTTGAAAATCATTTCCCGGCCAAACTTCACCTGTTCTGATGGGTTTGTTCGCTTGTAGCCACGGCTGGAGGCGGGGAATTTCCACTTGCAGAAGACGTTGCTGTACTGCTGCTGGGGCGACAATAATTACAGGGCCATGCCACATCAAAGCCGATGCCACAAAACTAGTGCGATAACGACCTTGATAGCCAGAAACCGCCCCAACTTGAATTAAGGCACTACGTCCTAGACGCAAGGCGCGTGCTACCAACCTGGCCATCGTTAAATGATGGGGCCAGGAAGGAAACCCCGACTGCGATCGCAGGAAGTTATGTAGTGACAAATGAACTTCAGCCTCAATCACAAGCTTTTCATCCCATACAAAGTGATTTCTAATTCCAATCGCCCCATTTCCATTATTCAGTTATCAGTCATCAGTTACCAGTTATCAGACTAATAACTTAGACTGTTCACTGTTCAATGTTCACTGTTCACTGATTAAATTATGCCTACTTACACAGGAATCTCCAGCGAAGCCTTCAGGCATCCACTGGATCGCCAAGCCGAAGAAGCTTTACGAAATTTACCGGGATTTGATTTAATATCTCGTAAATTTGTGGAATTTGTCTACGAACGCCCTCAGCTAGTCTATCTAATGGGCAATGCCATCCAAGTAGGTCCACGGCAATATTCCACTATTTACCAGATGTTCCGCGAATGTGTGCGAGATTTGGACATTTACCCAGAACCTGCTTTGTTTGTCGTACAAAATCCCCAAGCCAATAGCTATGCCCTGGGGCAAGAGAATCCTTACATAGTCATAAATACAGGGATACTAGACTTACTCGACGAAGCCGAGATTCGGGCGGTGTTAGCCCATGAACTGGGGCATATTAAATGTGGTCATACTATTTTAATTCAAATGGCGATGTGGGCGATGAGTGCTGCTTCCGCCTTGGGAGAATTAACCTTCGGTATTGGCAATTTCGTCTCTCAAGCTTTGATTTATGCCTTTTTTGAATGGCGACGCAAAGCCGAGTTAACCGCAGACCGGGCAGCTTTGTTAGTCATGGATGACTTAAATACTGTCATGTCATCTATGATGAAAGTTTCTGGCGGCTGTATCAAATATGCTCATGAGTGCAGTTTGCCGGAGTTTATAAAGCAGTCAGAAAATTATCATGCACTTGATGACGATGGACTGAATCAGGTTTATAAATTCTTGATTTACAACGGCGCTCAAGGTACGATGTTGAGCCATCCTTTCCCTGTGGAACGCCTACGGTATTTACAGGAGTGGGCAGTATCAGAAGAATACAAGCAAATTCGCCGAGGAAACTACCAGCGATCGGCATCCGGTGCTGTAAATGTTGCCGCCGAAACCTCGCCACAGGAAGTAGAAACCTTACGACAACAGATTGAAGAATTACAACAAGAAATTAACAAAATGAAAAAATCTGATTAGGGGCGGGTTTAGCTATATCCTCGTTACAGCAATTTTCATGTATTTAGACCACAAGCTGATATCTGTATTTCTTTCTTCCTTTGCGCCTTTGCGCCTAACGTACTTCGTACTTCGCTTCGCTGATGCGTGAGATATAAAGATGTGGTTCATTTAGTTCGTAGTGGCGTGGCAAGCTTAAAATGATGCAATAGAAAATGTTCGTAGTTGCGCTTTAGCGCGATTTTACTTAGAAATCTAATGCACTATTTTCGCCTTGTCAGTCCAGTAGGGTGTGTTATGCCGTAGGCTAACGCACCTTGAATTGTTGACACAAAAAGCCGAAGTTTTGACGGTGCGTTGCGCTGCGCGACAACACACCCTACTTAAATTTCTTGTGGAGTGGGCAAAGATGCCCGCTAACTGTTGCTTTAGTATATTTTGTAACTCAATATAAATTCACACAGCATTTTTGTAGGGTAAAGACCTTACCTATAGACAAAGGCTCTAGCATAATTTATCTTTCAAGATTCCCTGACGTTAGATAATACTTTCTAGGTGGACTGCTGTCCCCTTAACTAACACAGTGGAAAATTGCTGAAATATATCTCAGCAGAAAATTCGATGTAGGCACTTCAAAATATGGCAATTCACCTGATAAAACGGCTAACCGTATTCGCTAGTATTCTGACCTTTGTAATCTTGATTCCAGGAATTGCCTTGGCTGCACCAGTTCAAATCCATTCTGCTCCTAGTATCATTATTGCCCAACTTTTCGACGCAAATACTGAGTCTAGCTTATTTTCAAATACTAACCTTACACCGCAACAGCAGCAACAAATCCAGGCTGTACGTCAGAGAAGAAATAGAGAAATCGGGGCAGTATTGAATTGGGAGCAACGAACCAAACTGTCTCACAATATGCGTTCTGGCGATGACATCAATCAGGGTTTAGCAAAACTCAATTTGCCACCAGAACAAAAAGACCTGGTAAATGCGATCATGGAATTGACTAACCTGAAAATGCAGGCTATTTCATCTCGGAATTCGCTACAAATAGGGCAAAATTGAAAGTCTCATGGAATATCTCCAACACAGAATTCAGAGACGTTCCATGTCACGTCTCTACAAGGGTTTGGGAAAAAGCATACTTAATTTCTACTCGCCTAGCATTCTTGAAGTAGCCTACAGATTACAAATATCTATGACTATCAACTTTTCCAGCATCTATAATATATCTTGCCCTATTTAGTCCCTTACCATGTCGGAAGAAGATATCCGTGCCGCCAGGCTGGAAAAAGTCAACCAACTTAAGCAGCTAGGATCTAATCCTTACGCCTATCGTTGGGAGTCTACTCATCACACAGCCGAATTGCAAGCAAAATTTGTTGATTTACCCAGTGGTGAAGAAGTTGATCTAGATGTTGCCGTTGCTGGACGCATTATGGCGCGTCGTGTTTTCGGTAAACTGGCTTTCTTTACGCTGCAAGATGAAACTGGCACTATTCAACTTTATTTAGAGAAAAGTCGCATCCAAGAATGCATGGCTGATGTTGATGCTGATGCCTTCTCTCACCTCAAACAACTCACAGATGCAGGTGATATTCTGGGTGTCAAAGGCACTATTAAACGGACTGAAAAGGGCGAATTATCTGTCTACGTCAAAGAATACAGCATTCTGACAAAATCCCTGTTGCCTCTACCCGACAAGTGGCATGGTTTAACGGATGTTGCGAAACGCTACCGTCAGCGCTATGTTGATTTGATTGTCAATCCCGAAGTGCGGCAAACCTTCCGCCGTCGCGCCCAAATTACTGCGGGAATTCGTCGCTATTTGACAGAACGGGATTTTCTGGAAATTGAAACTCCTGTTTTGCAAAGTGAAGCTGGCGGTGCTGATGCGCGTCCGTTTGTGACTTACCACAACACCTTAGATATGCAGTTGTATCTGCGAATTGCTACAGAACTGCATCTAAAACGGTTGATTGTCGGTGGTTTTGAGAAAGTCTTTGAATTAGGGCGAATTTTTCGGAATGAGGGCGTATCGACTCGCCACAATCCCGAATTTACCTCAATTGAGGTTTACCAAGCCTATGCTGACTACCACGATATGATGGCGCTGACAGAGGGAATTATTACCACTGTTGCCCAAGAGGTACTCGGCACACTACAAATCACCTACCAAGGCACACCGATAGATTTATCAGCACCTTGGCGACGGGTGACGATGCACGATTTAGTCAAAGAATATACAGGCTTGGATTTCAATTCTTTCTCGACATTGGAAGAAGCGAAAGCAGCTAGTAAAAATGCGGGTCTGCATGGTATAGAAGATGTCCCATCAATGGGCAAACTTCTCAATGCAGCTTTTGAACAAAAGATAGAGGAAAACTTAATTCAGCCGACCTTTGTCATTGATTATCCTGTAGAAATTTCACCCTTAGCTAAACCCCATCGTTCTCAACCTGGTTTGGTAGAACGATTTGAATTATTTATCGTGGGGCGTGAGACTGCTAACAGCTTCTCTGAGTTGACAGACCCAGTAGATCAAAGAGAACGTTTAGAAGCCCAAGCTGCGCTGAAAGCTGCTGGTGATTTAGAAGCCCAAGGTGTTGATGAAGACTTTATCACGGCTTTGGAATATGGAATGCCGCCTACAGGTGGTTTGGGGATTGGTATTGATAGGTTGGTGATGTTATTAACTGATTGTGCCAGTATTCGGGATGCGATCGCCTTTCCGTTACTCAAGCCAGAAGGCAGTTTGATTAAGCAATTTAGCTATAATCCCCAAATTCAAACACTGACCATTGAATTTGATAGTGGTAGTGTTTACGAGTATTTCAAAGTACCTCCTAGCGTCAAAGAAGAGTTAGACAATGCACCGTCTAAAGGTCAATACTTTAACAAATCCATTAAAGGGAAATTTAAGCATGAACAATTGAGTTAAGGTATAACATGGTGCGTTGTGGTTCTACCTAACGCACCATCCATTTTTATTTCTCTTTATTATCTCTTTCTTGGCGTACTTGGCGTACTTGGCGGTTCGTTAATTCTTAATAATCAAAACCACTAGCCTGACAGAATTTTTAGTAAACAAACACAGGCACTCTTTTATAAGCAGGTGTACGAGAAAGCTGGTCAATTTTGGCTTTAAAAATTACGTTTACTTCAGGATAAAACATCATTGCTGCACCAGGGCGAATGTCTCCGCAAATAATTTCTACATCTTCTAATTGACCTGCGTCACCTTGCACTGTTACTCTTTGATGTTCCCTAAAACCTGCTGTTTCCATATCTTGAACATTCATCAAAATACAGTTACGGTGAGGCATTCCCCGATAATAATCCCCGTCTTTATAAACAACTGTATTATGTTGGGAATAACTTCTGCCTGTTCCCAAAATTAATACAATTCCTGGGGTTGATTCTGTAAAACCAAAATCTGCTTTACTGGGTAAATTTAACTTTGGTAAAGCAGTCACAAACATCTTGGCTTTACCTGTAGATGTGGCAAACTTGGGTGTATCTAAAATCCTGCCAGCAATGGTAAATTCTTCGCCTGTCTGATCAATTTCGGCAATTTTTTCGTAACCGGGAATCGTCTTCGCAATCAGTTCGCGGATGTACTTTGGATCTTGAAGTTTACGCCAATCTATCGGCGTATCTCCTAAAACTCTATGGGCAATTTGCGTAATTAATTCAATTTCAGAAATCAAATCAGCCGTTTTTAAATGAGTTTTTCCTGCATCATTAAGACGCACAAAATTATTACCCGATTCGGTGGTGGTTTTGTGGGGATTTTCAAAGCGCGTAAATACTGGGAGAATAATTGTATTTTGCTGGGCTAAACCGTGAAAATGTCCGAGGTTGGGTTTGGTAGCAACATAAAAAATAGTGGCAATTTTTCCCAAGGCGCGTTTTGCTTGGTTTAAATCTGGGTTGGCTGCATAGAGATTTCCCCCCAAACAAATCAAGGTGTCAACTTCTCCCTTCTCAGCAGCTGTAATTAATGCTCTTGTATCGTAGCCATGAATGCGACTGAGAGGACGTTGTAGGAGTTTTTCTAAAGCTTGCTGAATTTCCTTTTTCAAGTTGATGGTGACACCCATAGAGCCAAATCCTTGGACGTTTGAGTGTCCGCGAATTGGCATTGTACCTGCACCTGGTTTGCCGATGTTGCCTGTTAACAGGGCTGTATTGGCAATGCTATGAATGTTATCCACACCGTTTTCTTGTTGCGTGACTCCCATCGCCCAAGCAAATACTACGCCTGTAGATGTGCCAATTATCCGGGCTGCGGCGATAATTTCGGCTTGAGAAATACCACAAGTTGCAGTGATGCTTTCCCAAGGGGTAGTTTGGGCATTTTGAATAATGTTTTCCCAGTCTTCGGTATGAGCTTGGAGAAAATCTGATTTAATTAAATTTTCGGCTATTAATGCTTTTTGGATACCGACAAATAAAGCGACATCACTACCGGGTATTGGTTGCAGGTACAGTGAGGAAATTTCGGAACCACCAGCTAACAAGGATTTGATGGGATAGGCTGGGGAGGAGAATTTGACTAAACCAACTTCTACAGTCGGGTTGACAATGATTACTTTACCGCCCCTTTCCCGTAATTTGATTAATTCATTCATTAACCGGGGATGATTTGC
Organism: Nodularia spumigena CCY9414; assembly: GCF_000340565.2. Lineage (NCBI taxonomy): Bacteria > Bacillati > Cyanobacteriota > Cyanophyceae > Nostocales > Nodulariaceae > Nodularia > Nodularia spumigena. Next base: position 1,041,241 of record NZ_CP007203.1, on the reverse strand, counting down.
TGGGGCGTTGGAACCAATTAAGACTATACAATCGGCTTGTTTGAGGCTTTCTAGGCTGACTGTGGAAGTCCCAGAACCGAACATTTGATTTAAGCCGACGGTGGAAGCTGCATGACACAAGTCTGAACAGTCGGCGAGGTTATTGGAATCAAGCGATCGCATCATCAATTGTAACAAAAATGCTGCTTCATTCGATGATCTCCCGGAACTGTAAGAAGCTAATTTCTGTGGTGGTTTTTGAAATGCTGTCTCGGCAATTTGATAAACTTCATCCCAAGAAATGCGCTCATAGTGGGAACTACCAGCCCGTAAAATTAAAGGATGACTTAATCTACCTAAATTATTCGCTGCTTGAGAATTTAATTGTTGTAATTGGCATAAATTATACTGCTTTTCAAAGGTAGTTTCTGCTTGTAATTCCGAGGCGATCGCTTCTACACTTTTCGCGCAGCGTTGCAAAACTTCCCCATCTTCATTGACAAAACCGCCCTTTTGTCCACCTGTCCCCCACGCGCAGGAAAGACAAGCACTTTTGTGAAATAACTTCTGCCAAACCTGGACACCATCAGCAGATATGGTCTTTTCTGCCCAATATTTAATCACAGGTATTCCGCCGCCCACATCTGGTGTTTTCTCAGCACTCATGACTTCACCTTGAAACAATAACCATTGCTGACGATGAGATTTGAAGGTTAGAAAATCAACACCCTGAAATTAACTATTTTGGCGTTGCTGATTTCAAATATGAATTTGTTTCACGCAAAGGCGCAAAGGCGCAAAGGTACGAAGAAGAAGAAAGGTCATTTTGGCATTTCATACTTTGATTTAGCAACGCCACTATTTTAAGTTTAATTCAGTTCTGCGAAAAAATCAGGATTTAGCGTTTGTTCTAAAGTGTAAGGACATATTTCTGGAAATACCTGTTCACCCAATTGAGTCTCGCGAATTGCTAAAGCTAAACCTAATTCATACGCATCGGGAAAAACCTGAGCCAAATAGGGTTTTAAACTAGGGCTATCTTGCAGCAATAACTTAATTTGTACACGTTGTTCTCGAATTGTACCTAACCAGCTATTACTACGTTTTTCTGGTTGAAACTGCCATTTTAATAAATGTCCTAATAATAATCCTAGCCGATTTCTCAGTTCTTGCCGTTCTCTTCTGCCCAAAGTAGCAATTTCTTCAATCAGGTTAAAAGTATCTAATTTATCCCATTGTTGATTCTGAAGCAGATTAATTTGCTCTTGAGTCCAACCATAGAAATCCGCTTCATATCGGTGTGAGGTGTACATCCTTCTTCACTTGGCGCTCTTGGCGACTTGGCGGTTCGATAATCATATAAAGAAATTGGGTGTTGATCAGTTCAAAACTGAAACACCCAACATCACTAATTTGCGACTTCAGCGATTTCAATCACGCGCCCTTCATAGTCCTTAACCAAAAAATTGAGGGGCTTTTGGTTGCGAATCTTGAACTTCAAACCGCGCATTTCCACTCGTAATAAAATCAGATCCAAGCAGTCACGATCAAAACAAACATGACGTTGCTGATTTTTATTACCCAAACTAGCCCCGGTAATGACGTGCAACTGGGTATTTTTTTTCATTTGATACCACAACCCATCGTTAGCGTTATTCATCACCTTATTCGACCAACTGGGACTGGTAGACATATAAAGTGGATCAATACCAGTAGCGCCTAAAGTTTGTTCGTAGTTGTAGTAGTAGTGCAAAGGTACTTCGGCGGCTGGCAAATCTAGCAGCCCTTCATACAACTGTCGGGCGATTTCCAAGTCAGACACCATGACAGTGTGGACTTTGGGCGCACTGGTGAGGAACATCCACATAGCGCCAGCATAAGCCGCCAGCAATATCACCATAATGCCTTGGGTGGAAAATAAGCTATCCAAGGGCAGGGAAGACAAAAAAGAGCCGAAATTCAGAGGGGCGAATAAGAAAGGCATCACATTAGCTGCTATAACCATGAACAAACCAAAAGATTATATAAGGGAGAACTTTTATTATTGTCGATGTTCTTAGTTTATCAATACTAAAGTAGTCTGAGTCTTAGCAACGAACAGACTAAAACCTCGATTGTATGCAGATGAGCGCACGATTGGCATGAAAAATACTATTTTAACTAAGAGCCACTTTCCAGCTATGCAAATTCCCCATTTTCCCGAAGCTAATCACCCGCTAGTGAAGTCGCTGTTTCATCACAATGATCAGGAACTGCTGGATCTATTTCAGAGTTATCCAGATGCTGGCAAGTATTTTACGGTGATTTTTTGCCGTTATAGCCCCATAGTTTACACCTTGATTCAGCATTCAGCGCGATCGCCTGTCCAAGCAGATTATTTGTTTGCCCTAACGTGGAAACATATCTATTACGAACTCGGTGGACTAAATTTAGCTGATCCCTCATCCAGTCCCCAAGCTTTAACTTTGCAAAATTGGCTGATTAATATCACCGCTTTCTGTATCAATGAAATTCAACTACCACCAACCGAAGCCATTCATTATTCGCTGTCAACAACTTCGCCGCCGCTATGGTGCTATGTCGAACAGGCTTTAGACCAACTACCAGCAATGTTGCGGTTGATGGTTTTAATGGCTCAGACTTTCCACTGGAGCGAAACGAGAATTGCTGCTTACCTGCAAGCCGAAGGAGAAAAAATATCGCCGCTCGAAGTAGCCAATTTTCTCCAGGAAGGCTATTCTATGCTAGAGGACAAATTACCAGCAGACATCCGCGTTATCTACTTGGGCGAAGATTCTGGTCAATCATAGTCTATGTATAAATGCGTAAATTGCTAGTCTTCATTTCCAAAAATTAATTCTTTTTCGGGAATCTTCTGCTCAAAGCCGAAATTTCAACGGTAAGTTTTATGAAACAACGGCATTTATTATCTGGGTGTTACGTTTTACTTTTTATTGCTTTACTGAGTCCGACGGTGGCTCGTGCTGCTGAGATTACGCAACAACTCCACCGCCCTTTGAATAGTTCAAGTTGGGGAGAATCCAGAGAAAAAGCGGATACATTGCTGCGTATCGGTGAACAAGAATATGCTTCGGGATTTGCTGATAAAGCAGTGAAATACGCATTAGAAGCATTGGAGATTTATCATGCAATTGGCGATTTCAAGGCGCAAGGGCTGACATATGATTTGCTGGCGCAGTCTTATATCCAGCTAAATCGCTTTAAATCCGGGGAAAACGCCTTGCGCCGGCGTTTAGCGATCGCTCGTGATACAAAAGATTTTCAAGCTCAAATTTTTGGCTTAAATAATATCAGTACGTTGTTACTGCAACAAGGTGAACCCATAGCCGCAGGTAAAACGAGTGAAGAAGCGCTGACAATTGCGCGTCATGTCAAAAATATTGAAGGCGAAGGACTATCTTTAAATAACTTAGGTTTGGTAGCTCTCAGGGTGGGAGAATATAACAAAGCCATTAAACTTTATGAAACTGCCCTAACTTTCCGCCGTCAAACTAATGATAGTGTCGGGGAAGCCAATACTCTGAATAATTTAGGTGATGCCTACTTAGAAGCCAGAAATTATCCCGATACAATTGGCACATATGGTGCAGCAATGCGAATTGCTCAAACTAACGGCGATCGCACTAATCAATTACGTGCAATTGACGGTTTAGTCATAGCACACAGTGCTGTCGGACGTTATGAGCGTGCTTTTGATTTACTCGAACAACGGTTAATAATTGCCCAGGAATTACAAAATCTCCGCGAAGAATTGAAATCTTTTGAATCTTACGCTCATTTATACGAGCAGCTAAGTGATTACCCAACTGCTCGGAATTTTTATGAACGAGCGATTATCCTAGCGCGAACCCTTGCAGATAACAAACGGGAAGTGCAATTAATTGATCAATTAACTCAAATGCTGAAGCGGTAATTCGTCATTAGTCATTAGTCATTGGTCATTGGTTATTGGTTATTGGTTATTGGTCATTCGTAAGTGCAATATTTATTTTTCTCCCCTCCTCCGCAGGCGGGGTGGGGTTTTAATTCAAGAAAACTGTACCATCCTCTTGAATCCGCACAGTATTTTTATCCTGCTGTACATCAGTTGTTTCGTTCAATCTCACTTCCATCATTCCTGTTTCCGCAGACGGTTGAACAGTCGCCTCAGTCAATCCCCCATCTGGACGGAAGAATGTCATAGTTACTGGTGCATTTAAATTTCGCAGCATCGTATCTGATTTACCAGCAAGCGATCGCGCCGGTGTATCGCCAATGACTTCATAAGTAACCTCAGCCCCAGTATCATTCACCAAGCGGATATTTACCCTACCATTAGCCAAGGCAATCTGCGTGCTGGGTGGTTGTTGTTGTTCTGGTAAAGGTGGTTGAATAACACTCACTGGTGGACGCGCCGGGACAGTGCGACTAGGAGGAATGCCTTGTGCCATCATTTGTTGAGTGTGAGCATTTGGTGGGCATCCTTCTGGGACTAATACCTGATTATTGTGCGGTTCTTCGTAGAAAATACGAGGACAGGGATTTCGTCCGAGGGCGGCTGAACCCGGTGCTTCACCGCCAACACCAGGCGGTATCTGACTAGGTGCGGGGATACCAGGGACAGTGGGAGTAGGAAGCCGCCCTTGGGCTGCTAGTCTGCGGGTAAGGGCATTGGGAGGACATCCCTGCGGCACTAAAATCCGGTTGTTGTGTGGTTCTTCGTAGTAAATGCTAGGACAAGGATTGATTTGAGAAGTAGGTTGCTGTGCTACTGCCCTTTGAGAAATTGCTGGCGCACTAATTATTAATCCGCCGCAAATAGCGCTGAATAATCCAGCATATTTGCGAATTTTTTGGGTATTTCTCTTCATTATTAACTCCTAAAAAATCGGAATTTTCATTTCCTGGAAATTGACAGGTAAGAAATTCTTCTAAAATTACATAATATTTTTTAAATTATCAAAAATTAAGTATTAGAATTTATTGCACAATTTAAATTTAATAATTAAATCTAGTTATTTCATCTAACTATAGAAGCGAAATAAAAATAAAATCAGATCCTTATTTCAATCTCAAGGATGAGGGAATTAAATATTTTATAATTAGTTCCTATATGAAAATACAGTTTATTTGAGTATTTCGTTCTTCTCTGTTGCGTCCTTGGCGGTATGCGCTACGGAAACATGGAATAATTGACTTTAGTAAAGATTTCTAGCTTGAAATGAGAAGTATTGTAATATACAGTAGTTATCTCCTAATCAAGACGTGATTATTGTATCTGTAAAAATGCGAAGATAATGACAAACAAAAGCAATTTAATATATTTAAAAAAGTGACAGACGAAACAAGACAAGAAATAGCTAAAATACTGGAAAAAGAATTATCATTAAGAAAAGTTATTCCTGCTAGAAGAAAAGGACAAGGCTTTCAGTCATTCAGCGAGTTTAAAAGAACTATAGGTTCTGCTGGTACTGGATATGCTTGGCATCATATTGTAGGACAAACCACTTCTAATTTACAGAAATTTGGAGCGCCAGCTATCCATCATACAGGCAATATTGTTAAACTAGAACATGGTAAGAATACAATCCATCAAGAAATTACAAATTTTTATAACTCTATCCAACCTGATCTGACAGGTTCAGATAGGATGACAGTTAGACAATGGGTAGGAACTCAAAGTTTTGAAGAACAACAAGACTTTGGTATTAGGGTGATTAAAGTTATTGGAGGTACAGTTTAATGTTAACCTTAGATGTGCAGTCAATTTTAACATCAATTCCCAATGAAGTGGCTTGGGAAAATATCATACAGTTTGAAAAGCTTGATGAGCGAGTAGCGACAGCTAATGAGTTGTGTCCTAACCTAATTGGGGTTAATGAAGGTTACATCGAATGGTGTCCCAATAATGAACCACCTAGTCAAATAGAAACTTTAACTTGGTGGTGGGTTATTCGTCCAGATTTAGGTGCAGCTATAGCTATTGAAGCACCAGATGAACTAAAAAAAATTATTGGAAAACATATTTTAGAAAATTAGCTTTTTTGTTGCGGTAAAAGTATGTCATAAATTTGAGATATAGAAGTATATCCTAAAATTTCACTATTTTTTGGCTGTTTAACCAAGGTATTAAATCAGATAGCGAGTTCATCTTCTAAATCATGGTCATTATTATCTATTATTTCAAGTTTTTCTATAGATATTTCAACAGTATTTTCAAAACAATTAAGCTAGCCATCACCCCTCTTTGCCCGTTCATCACTTCTGTAATACAAATGTACTGTAATTTAGCGTAGGCGTAGCCCGCCGCAGGCATCGCCTGTGCCAGTTGCGTAAGTCCTAAAATAAATTTAATACTCCAGAGTGATTGGTAAAGTGACAGTAAAAGTTGTACCTTTGCCAATATTGCTTTCGACTTGCAGTTGACCTTGATGATGTTGGACAATTGCCGCAGCGATCGCCAGTCCTAAACCTGAACCTGTAGAACTTTCTATATTTGTCTTTGCTGTCTGATGGGTACGTGCTGGATCTACCCGATAAAAACGGTTAAATAAGCGTGGTAAAGCTTCGGTGGGAATACCAATTCCGGTATCGCTGACTTTAATTTGTAATAAAGCTGTGCTGTAACGAATTTTAGAACCGCGATTGCTTCCCTCTAGACGCGCTAATTGTACATACACCTGTCCATCGGCTGGGGTGTATTGTAAAGCATTACTAATTAAATTTGTCAATAGCCGTACCAATTGATCCCATTTACCCTGAAGTGTAAACCAATTGTCTAGTAATTCCGGGTTAGTTTCCGAGGTGGGAGGATCAACCAAGTCCAGAGTTAAAGTAATTTTTTTTTCCTTGGCTAATAGTTGTTGTTCTTCAACTACTTCGATCAGCAAAGCGTCGAGAGGACAAGAGGAAAACACATCTTTGCTGATACCACTATCTTGTCTGGCTAAAAACAATAAATCATTGACTAGCTTACCCAAGCGCTGCGTTAACCGTTCGACCACTTTTAACTGCTGACGATAGTTGACAAAAGTAGTAGATTGTGCATCTGATAATTCTAAATCAGCCAGCGCCACTTGCACATTAGTTTGAATCAAAGTAATGGGACTTCGGAGTTCGTGAGAAGCGTCAGCAGTAAATTGTTTCAGACGTTGGTAAGATTCACCCACCGGTTCCATCGCTTTACCGGAAAGAAACCAGCCGCTTCCGGCGACAGACAGCACCATAAACCAAGTACCTAACGCCAAATCAATGATCAATTGGCGACTAGGTTTAGTTACTTCAAACCAAGGATGACTAACACGCAGATATCCTAATACTTGCCGTCCCACTTCTACACGCTGGGTAACTTGTCTGAGTAAGAGTGGGGAGTGGGGAGTGGGGAGTGGGGAGTCGTCCGGTTCTTGTTTTAATACGCGGACGGTTTCACCGAGACGGTTACCATGAATGGGAATATTGAGGGGTTCCGATAGGGTAGACCAAAGTAATTTGCCATTGGGGCTAAACCATTCTAGGTCAATGTGGTCATCTTCTACGGTGCTGGTATTGTCGCGAAAACTGGCTTCTACGTTCACGCCTAATTGTTCTATATCCCCATTGATTGGGGTAATTACAAGCGATCGCTCCACAATTTCCACTACGTGATTCAGGGTATCATCAACGCGCTCAATTAATGTACTGCGGACATATAAATATACACCACTGGCAAATAGTAAAAGTAATACCGCAGTTACGGCAGTGTACCAGATAGCAAGGCGGCGGCGAGTAGCTTGAAACATTTGGCAACGCAGAGAAATTCTGTGGTTATTCTGTTTGAATGTTAAATTATGGTTGAGGCAAATACTTCTACGACAGTAATCGTGAATATAGCGACTGAAATCGTATTTTTAATTGAAGAAGACCCAGAGGGTGGTTATACCGCGAAAGCTTTGGGAGAATCGATTTTTACGCAAGCTGATGATATTGCTAGCTTGAAGGAAATTTTACGTGATGCGGTGCGTTGTCATTTTCCTGATGAAATCAATCGACCGAAAATGATTAGACTGCATATCGTTCGTGATGAGGTGATTGCTTCTTGAAATTACCGCGCGATTTGTCGGGTGAAGATTTGGCGAAAGCATTAGTTCGCTTTGAGTATGTGGTGGATAGGCAAACTGGAAGTCATATTCGTTTAACGACTCAGCTAAATGGGGAACATCATATCACAGTTCCCGCCCATGACCCTCTCAAGCTTGGTACGTTGAGTGCTATATTGCGGGATATTGCTGACCATTTTGATTTAAATCGAGAGGAATTGCTCAAACAACTGTTTTCATAACAAGCGATCGCTCCACAATTTCCACTACGTGATTCAGGGTATCATCAATGCGCTCAATTAATGTACTGCGGACATATAAATATACAGCACTGGCAAATAGTAAAAGTAATACCGCAGTTACGGCAGTGTACCAGATAGCAAGGCGGCGGCGAGTAGCTTGAAACATTTGGCAACGCAGAGAAATTCTGTGGTTATTCTGTTTGAATGTTAAATTATGGAAAATCCAAAATATACAAGTAAATGTAACTTGAGAGTTCCACTCAAGCCGTATTTAATCTACTATATGTATTGTCCCCCAGCTGTACTAGCTCATCTGGCTACCCTGAGATCGTCATGGCGAAATCAAAAAAGAACACGAATCCCATTGATTTGAACGATCCGCAATATTACATTAACCGCGAGTTAAGCTGGTTAGAATTTAATAGTCGCGTACTCCACGAAGCCTGTGACCCCCGGTCACTGCTTTTAGAACGCTTAAAATTTTTAGCAATCTTTAGCGCCAATTTAGATGAGTTCTTCATGGTGCGAATTGCCGCTTTAAAGCAACAAATAGAAGCCAAAGTTGCCCAGTTAACTCCTGATGGTCGCACACCCCAACAACAGCTAGACGATATTAGATCAACCCTCAGTCCCCTGTTCACAAAACAGCACGAACAATTTGAAGCAGTTCTGCAACCTCTGCTAGCCAATCATCGTATTCATATACTGGACTACATTAATTTAAATCAAAAACAACGGACTTATTTAGATAATTACTTTGAAGAACAAATTTTTCCAGTTCTGACTCCTTTAGCTGTTGACCCTAGCCATCCTTTCCCTTTTATTTCTAATCTCAGCTTAAATTTGGCAGTTGTGGTCAAAAATCCCGACACCGAACAAGAATTTTTTGCGCGGGTGAAAGTCCCTAATGTGCTACCGCGATTTTTGCCTATACCACCAGAGTTAGGAATTTCTGAAACTGGACAAACTGCTCACTGGACTGGTGTACCCTTAGAACAGGCGATCGCTCATAACCTGGAGTTTCTATTTCCAGGCATGAATATCCAAGAATATCATCCCTTCCGCATTACTCGTGATGCTGATTTGGCTTTAGAAGAAGATGAAGCAGATGATTTGCTATTAGCTATTGAACAAGAACTACGCAAACGGCGCATGGGTGGGACTCCCGTCAGACTAGAAATTAAATCCCAGACCCCTGACCCCATACGTTCTCGGTTGTTGCAAGATTTGGACTTAACCGAAAATGATGTCTACGAAGTTGACGGTCTTTTAGGACTCAGGGATTTAATGTATTTTATGGCTTTGCCATTACCCGAACTCAAAGAACCACCACGTCAGTCTGTAGTCCCTTCACGTCTGCAAAGGTTGAGAGAACCAAGTTTAACTCCAGATGCTTTGGAATTAGAAGAAGGTCAAGACTTTTTCTCCGTGATTCGAGAAAAGGATTTGCTGGTACACCATCCCTATCAATCCTTTTCCTCTACAGTGGTGCGCTTCATCACTCATGCAGCCCATGACCCCAATGTGCTGGCGATCAAAATGACCCTTTACCGCACTTCTGGCGACTCACCCATAGTCAAAGCTTTAATTGCAGCTGCGGAAAATGGCAAGCAAGTATCTGTATTAGTGGAATTAAAAGCGCGGTTTGATGAAGAAAATAATATTTACTGGGCGAGGAGTTTAGAAAGAGTTGGTGTTCATGTTGTCTATGGTTTAGTAGGGCTGAAAACCCATTGCAAAACCGTCATGGTTGTACGAAGAGAAAAAGACCGCATGCGCCGCTATGTGCATATAGGTACTGGCAATTATAACCCGAAAACAGCACGGTTGTATACAGATTTGGGATTATTTAGCTGTCGGGAAGAATTGGGTGCTGATATTACAGATTTATTTAACTTTTTAACAGGCTATTCTCGGCAAAAAACTTATCGACAAGTGCTAGTTGCTCCTGTGAATATGCGCGATCGCTTTTTGGCATTAATTCATCGTGAAATGGAAAATGTCAAAAATGGCTTTTCCGGGCGCATTGTTGCCAAAATGAATTCCCTTGTAGACCCCCAAACTATCGCCACTTTATACGAAGCTTCTCGCGCCGGAGTGCAAATTGATCTGATTATTCGGGGTATTTGTTGCTTACGTCCAGGACTCAAAGACATCAGTGAAAACATTCGCGTTATCAGCATTATTGGCCGCTTCTTAGAACATTCTCGCATCTACTACTTCCATAATAATGAACAAGAGGAAATTTATATTGGCAGTGCTGATTGGATGCGTCGCAATTTAGATCGCCGAGTGGAAGTCATTACCCCTATCAAAGACCCAGATATTGCTAAAGATTTGCAAGAAATTTTGGGAATTATGTTAGCAGATAATCGTCAAGCCTGGGAATTACAATCTGATGGTAGTTATATCCAACGCCACCCCGGTGATACCTCTTGTGGCGACGTAGATTGTCCCGAAACTAATTCCCAAAAAATTCTCATAAATATGGCATTACGTTCAACTGGTATAGCCTCTAACCTGATTGATGCCAAAAAAAGTTACTACTATACAGACAAATAGCTAAATCCAATCTCTTTGGGCAAAACTCGATTTTGAGGGAAATTATCTGATCTAATACTATGGGTGAAAAGAATTTATTCAACCGTAAGATAGAGTGATTTTTAGTGCATATAACCATAAACTATAGGGGTTGTTGTATCTATCTTTTTATTTCCTTAAATGTTAATGTTTTCTTGTGATTCTAAAACATTGCGTGTTCTAGTCGTTGATGATCACGAACTTACACGTTTAACTCTAAAACTAGCTTTTTCCAGTCAAGAAAATCTCCACGTAGTGGGGTTAGCCTGCAATGGTCAAGAAGCTATAGAAATGCTTAAAAGTTGCCAACCTGATGTAATTGTTTTAGATTTACAAATGCCCGTTATGGATGGTTGGAGTGCTTCTAGTCATATCAAAGCCATATCTCCCAAGACTCAGATTCTAGCTTATTCCTCAGTGGAAGATGCCAGTTTTTTGGGCGCTAAGTCAGCACCTAATTTTGATAAGATTTGTCAGAAAGATATTCCTACAACTGAACTCATTGCTTTGGTCAGACAGTTAGGAGAACGATGATTAATGGTCATTAGTCATTAGTCATTAGTGATTGGTCATTGGTCATAAACAAACAGCGCCAGTTTTACCGCTTCACGGTTTTACTAGCGCCATTCTGCGTTTTTATGTGCTTAGTTGCGTTTAATTGTTATCGGCTTCGGGAATAGTCCGTTTAAATTCATCAATTAAATCATCCATTTCTTCCAAAGCCTGGTTGACATCAATTCTCAAAGTTCCCAAGTTCGGCTGCTCCAAAAGGTTCAGCAGGTACTCGCGTTTGCTTTTAACTACGGCAATTCGTTCTTTTATAGTCTGTAAATCCATGATTTTTGTCCAGTCTTAAAATAGCCTCAAATTTAAAGTTAACTCAAAATGGAGTAGAGACGCGATTAATCACGTCTCTACAAGGGAAATGCGGTGTGGGGAATGGGGAAAATCAAAACTAATCCCACAAATCTATGGTTCTGGGTGAATCACTCTTCTTTAATTGTCACTAATAAACGATGATAATAAAACTGAGATGTTAAGAATTTATAATATCCTAAGCTCATGTTACGTAAAATTTCTTTGGGGACTATCGGTTTAACCATCGGCGGTATATTAATCACTGTTGGTTTCGCTGCCTACGCTGCCGATAATGCCACACTTAATCTTGTAGGGTTTTTTTATGGGTTTCCTCTGTTCCTGGGAGGACTGGCACTCAAAGCCAATGAAATTCTGCCCATACCCTTTAGCCAAGAGACAACGCCATCAGTATTACTCTTACGGGAGCAGCAAGCAACTGTCACTCAAAATAAAATTCGCAAGGACATCACCCGATACTGCTATGGTCAAGAAGCTCATTTAGATGAAGCTCTGTCTTACCTTGGTTTGAGTCCCACAGATGAAGACCGCCCAGTGGTAACAGGTTTACGAGAAACGGAAATTGATGGGGCTTATGCCTTAATTTTAGAATTTGATTCGCCGTTCATTTCATTTGATGGTTGGCAGGAAAAACAGGAGAAAATGATGCGGTATTTTGGCCCTGGAGTAGATATTAAAATTACAGAAGTTGGAGAAGATATGATTGAATTAACAATTGTTACGCAACCAACAATATAGTAGTTGATAGCTTGAGAGCAATTTTGATCAAGACCTCCGAGGAAACTCCCACCTGCCCGTTCAAGGAGGGTTCCTCAGAACAGGTAGGTGGTGATTGCAAAGCTACTTTTCTAATCGTATTGCGTACCACTGCAAATATTTTCCCGGACCAACATCTAATTCACAACTTGTGTTAATTAAATACTGGGCTTGAGCATCTACAGAATCAAATCTTTGTAAGTCTGTGGGTAATTCCTGATTACTCATTTTTTGTAGCACAAGCTTGAGCTTATCTAATAATTCATTGACGGTGAGAAATTCTTCTGGTTGGTTTGTTTCTAGAACCACAAAATTATCCTGCTGATACATGAGTGAGTCTGGCATTTAAAAAATTCTCAATAGGATGTGCTTTTTAGATATAATCAGGACTTACGCAAAATATCTCTCAAATGATACAAGCTTGGATGATGAGGAGTCTGTAGACCGTGCTTTTGAAGCAGGCGCAACAGATTACCTTACCAAGCCCATTCACTGGCCAGTATTGCGCCAACGATTACGAAAATTATTGCAACAAGCGCAAGTATACAAACAGTTAGAAGCGGCAAATTTTGCTGTTATTATGCCGTCTACCCATGCTTCTAAGGCATTTTACCTGGCTACGGCAATGCAAGCTGGTGTGAGAAATTTACAAATTGCTCATAGTGCTTCTAAGATTAGTAAATATGTCACTATGAGTATAGCAGTAGCGACTATGACTCCTACCTGGGAATCCTCTCCTTCTAATTTGGTTATGGCTGCGGATCAGGCTCTTTATGAAGCCAAAAACCAGGGGCGCAATCGGATTGTGCAGAATTGATTGCTGACAGGTTTTGGTGACAAATTGTTGTCCCAAATCCCTGGTACAGAGTCAATTCATGATGGATATACTGGCAATGTAAAGTGGAACCATGCGCCACCATTGGGGGCAGAATCTACCCAAATTTGCCCGTAATGTGATTGAATGATGCGTTGGCATAAACTTAGACCAATACCGTAACCATCTATAGCTTGATCGCGTTTTAGTCTGTAGTGGTTTTCAAAGATGCGATCGCGGTTTTCGATGGGAATTCCCGGCCCTGTGTCTCCAATACTAAATTGAATTTTTTGGGTTGTACGATGTAATCCGGCAATGCTAATTTTGCCCCCTTCTGGCGTGTATTTGATGGCATTATCCAACAAATTGATTAGCACTTGGCGCACACGTTCTGGATCGGCATATACCTTGGGTAGATCTTGGGGAATATCCGTTTCTATTTGTTGGGATTTGGCAATGTAGCGATCGCGCAATTCTGACAATACATCCAAGCAGAGGTTGCCAATTTCCATCTTTTGTGGTATTATGGGTAGCTCTGTATCATCGCCTTGACCTACCTGCAACAGATCAGCGATCATCCTGTCAATTGTCTTGGTTTGACTGCGGGCTTGTTTTAATAAATGTGCTGCCATAGCTGGTTTCAGCCGTTTAAATGCACCAATATCTGTGTTGTAATTAGATTGTAGAGTTTCAATGGCGATCGCCGCAGCTGTGAGGGGATTACGCAGATCGTGTGCCAGCATGGCGATTACCCTGTCTTTAAATTGTAACTGCTCCTGAAGTTTGTCTTTTTCCTGTTTTAAGCGAAAAACTTCGTCTGAAAGTTTGATCAATTCCGCAGAAACAGCCACAGAACGAATCGTTGATTTGGGCGATGACATCCGACTATTGTCATCTATTCGTTCTTGTAAATCTTCTTGCAATTTTAAATAAGCGTCTACAGCTGCTTGCCAGCGAGGCCACCAGTTCTTCAATTGGGCGATAATATTACTTCCAGCAATAATCTGTCGGGGTTCTGGGTGAATCTTAATTAAAGCTGGTGTGGCAACTAATTTAAAATGTTCTGCTAAATAGGGTTGTTGCCCCACATCGATAATTTGAAGTTCAAAGTTATACTCAGCCTGTAATTCTTTTAAGTAAGCACGGATACGTTGCACTTGTTGTCGGGACTTTGGTCGTCCATCGACAAAGAGCAACAGCTGGAGTGGAGCCTCAGAATAGATAGGCTGATCCTGGGAAACTTGCATGTAATCGTGTTTCAGCACTGGTAACAACCTGGCGACGCTTCGCTTAACAGAAAGTAGAATGGACTGACGGTTGTCGATAGTCGTAGATTTTCTTCAATTTAATATCTATTTTAGATTTTTCATACTCCTATCTGCTCGGCATTGTTGACATGAGACACTTATTTTTCAGCTTTTTACTGCCTTTTGGTCTAGTTTCTGTTCCAGGAACCACCTTGGCTGGTGGTTATCAGTCCCAATCTTCCCTCACTCAAAATCTTACATCAAAGACAACAGATGAAAACTTTTATACTGATGCTCTTAGACTGGTACAGCGTCAGATAGATTTGATTGCTCGGATTGAGCAAGCACTGATTAGTCCAGATGCCAATCGTATACGATCTGTAAGAGGGCAATTAACAGTTCTAGTCAAGAGCATCGAAAGTTTTGTGAATCGGCAGCAAAAAAATCCCAAAACTTGGTGTAGCTCTAACATGGATTTATCGGGAAATTTTTCACCCTTCCCTAACCAGTTAACTCAAGCCCCAGATCAAATTTACTGCTCTTTGTATACCAATAGCCAGAAGTTATTAAAACTATCCCCAGTACTAGACATACTGTTTTCTCGACGAGGTGAATTAGCCTTAGTCAGACAGCTACCCCTAGTCACTGGTGAACGCCAATTAGATCCTGTGCTTTCTATTGCACCAGTACAGTATCCCCATCTGGGAAAACCCGCAGTACCTTTGTCTACACGGGAACCAAATTTATCGACTAGCACTTTAGGAACACAACCAGAATCTCCAGCAGTATTATCCCCACAAGTGCAAGTAATTGGGAGAAATGCGAAAACAGTCATAGCCAATTATGTACCGCCTTTACAACCTGCGTTAGCAGCCCCTGAGTCAGCACTGACGACTCTTGCAACTGCCAAGCAAATCTTAAGAGCAACACTAGCAGCATTTCCCCCAGAAATTCGCTTTACAGATCCTTGGGAAAATGCTGAGATACTCGACCAATTGACCTACGGATTTAGTCCGCAAGAAGCGCAAATTTACGCTAAGTTTTTGGAATTGCCTCGTACTGGTATTTTCCGTGTATTACAGTCTTCAGTTTACCAACGTCCCCTGAATACTCTTTGGAATCGATTGCAACCCAATATCAGTGAGCGTTATCCTTTCCCCTTTTTGGGTGATGCTAAGGATGGATTTAATCCTAGTTTAGCACTTCAGATGAGAGGGGAGCGCTTTCAACTAGTGGATCAAGGCATGGATTATAGTTTCATGGTTGAGGTGGGTGATGTACCCCTGGATAAGTTGGATGGAAGGCTGCAAGCTGTAGCGTCGCCAACACGGGAATTTTTGCTCAATTACCAACCTCCCAAGCAGTTGGATGCGTTACAAGTAGAAAAAAGACGGTTTTTAACAGGTAAAGACCAAAACTGGCAGCAGAATACCGTAATTTTCGCCCATGCTCCCGCTAAATTGAATCATAGTTATTTAGTGCGATCGCTGCAATTCCAACTGCCAAAAACCATGTTGAATGGTCAACCTATATCCCCAAATCAACTACAACAGATTCCTAGTAGTGACATTATCCTGGCTTTCCGTCCAGTGCGTCGCCGTGCTGATGGTAGTTACACAGTGCTGTGGAGAATTTTGAATGAATTCCCCGCGCCCCAAATTGAATAATTCTCAGCAGTCTGCGCTAGGGTAGGAATAGACACATAATTTGTAATGTCCTGTGATTTTGCGTAAACGTCCAGCTGTCTTACTGAGTTTGGCTATTTTATTCACTTCTTTAACAGCTTGTGGTAACAATCCTACCGCCAAAACCCTAGAACAGTCTTTGGCGGCAGATCCCAGGCTACAAGATAACCCAGGAATCTTGGGTAAATCACAGAGAAATGAACCGCAACCAGGGGAAAATCAAACCAAAGTTGAGTTACCATCTGATTTTCCTCCAAATATCCCTTTGTATCCCAATGCTACGTTAGAGTCAGTGACACCTGCTAGTGACTTAAAAAATAGCGTAGTCACTCGCTGGCTAAGTTCTGACCCCAGCAATTTTATTACTAGCTTTTATAGTGACCAGTTTCAGGAAAGTGACTGGCAGATTTTACAACAGCCTACAGATGATAATTCTCAAAATACCTTTGAAGCACGTCGCGACGATTTGCAGGTGAAGGTGTCTATTCAGGCAAAATCAGTTACTAACCCCAAACCTGATCAACCACAAACAGCTACTGCATTAGTTATTGAATACGTACCTAATAGTAGCGCAGCAGCACAACCGAGTAAAACTGCCAGTTCTCAATCTAGCAATCCAAATCTTCTTAATCCGGCGCTACCTGATAATGTGGCGACACAACCAGATAACACATCAGTTAGCCAAACAACTGCTACAGCCAAATCTCAGAAATTCAACGATCTCAACCAAGCACCGCCAGAACTGCGTCAATCTATCCAAGACTTAGCAGCTTTGGGTGTTTTGTCTTTAAAGTCTGAGGAAGTCAAGAGTAGTTCTAATGATGCCATAAGTAAGTCATTTGAACCTAGTAAAAACATTACACGCCGAGAATATGCCCGTTGGCTAGTTGCTGCTAACAATGCCATGTATATTAATAATCCGGCTAAACAGATTCGCTTGGCATCAGAAAGCACTCAATCAGCTTTTAGTGATGTGTCAAAAACAGATGTTGATTTTCCCGTAATTCAAGGGTTAGCTGAAGCAGGGTTAATTCCCAGTCCTTTGTCTGGTGACTCTACCGCAGTTTTATTTCGTCCTGACGCTCCACTAACACGGGAACAGTTGATTTTGTGGAAAATCCCTCTAGATACTCGCCAAGCCTTACCTGCTGCCAATTTAGAAGCGGTTAATCAAACCTGGGGTTTTCAAGATACGGGCAAAATTGACCCGAAGGCATTACGCGCTGTGCTGGCTGATTTCCAAAATAGCGAACAATCGAATATTCGGCGGGTGTTTGGTTATACAACTCTGTTCCAACCTAAAAAGCCAGTGTCTCGCGCTGAAGCTGCGGCGGCTTTGGGCTATTTTGGCACTTTAGGTGAGGGAATATCGGCTGGTGAGGCTTTGAAGTTAAAGCGATCGCCAAACTGAGCTTCTTACTGCTAATCTACAGCTAAAGCCAGGGTTGACTATTTGTCCACCTTGGCTTAATTTTTGGCATTCTGACTTTACAAATAATTCACAAAACACCTATAACTAATAAAGTTCAGGTAAATTCGTAGATTCCAAGTGATTTTAACTTATATAGTGCTTTAAGTATTGGTAAACGGCTTATATATAGCTACGCGCTTTAGGTGCAGCAGGAGTTCTCAAACGCCAACAAAAAAAGTTTGCTTTCACTCCAGCAAGTCCGGCTCTTTTCGCACAATCATCTCATACAACGGTTGAAAACTAAGCCAACCCAAATAATTTGACCCCACCTGAGTATGTGCCAAACTAGCATACTCAGGTTTAATTAGGTGAGGTTTACCAGTAGCCTCAGCTAGTAATTGAGCTTGACAAGAGCGCTCCATTGTGACAAACCACCAGGCAGCTTCATCAACTGAGTGACCAACTGTCAGCAAACCGTGGTTTTTCAGGATAAGAGCTTTATTTTTACCTAGCGTTTGGGCAATACGTTGACCTTCTTCTACTTCTAAAACCACACCTGTATAGTCATTAAACAGGCTGTGGTCTTGGTAGAATGAGCAAGCATCTTGGGTGAGGGGATCGAGGAGACGACCGAGACTCGACCAGCTTTTACCATATATGGAATGAGCATGAGCTGCTGCTACCACATCGGGACGAGCTGCATGAATTTGGGAATGAATTGCGAAAGCGGCTTGATTTACTGGATAATTGCCCGAAATCACTTCACCTTGCTGGTTAACAAGAATTAAATCACTAACTTTAATTAAACTAAAGTGCATCGCTAAGGGATTCACCCAAAAATGTTCCGGGTGTTCTGGGTCGCGTGCCGTGATGTGTCCGGCAATACCCTCATCAAAACCATATCGGGCAAACAGGCGTAATGCTGCTGTGAGGCGCTGTTTACGATGCAGGCGTTCATCTTCAAGAGAAGTAAAGGTGGGTGGTTGGAGTGTATTCGGCTTTTCTTGAGAGATAACTTCCATATTGCCTCGCAAATTTGTTTTTTATAGGAAAATATTTATATTATTGCTGAAATTCCTGGTAAAAATCCAGAGCAAGCGATCGCGATCGCACCACACAAAAACATCCTACATGGGACAATAATAAAAGTGAAGTATTGTTCAGTAATTCGACTCAAGCCGATGACGGGATTTGAACCCGTGGCCTGCTGATTACGAATCAGCTGCTCTACCACTGAGCCACATCGGCGCGTACAGCAAAACATTATAGCATTATTTACTCATGATAAAACCAAATTCTAAAAATAACCTTAATCCTGAACAATATGCCCGCCTCAAAGCCGAAATGGCAACACCTTATCGTGGTTTTCGGCAATTTATTTATATTGGTTTTGGTGCATCTGCTTTAATTGGGGCATTTATTTTCTTTTTTCAAGTCCTGGCTGGAAGAGATATTGATAACGCTGCACCTAATTTAGCTCTACAAATCGGAGTGTTAGCCCTGATGATTTTTCTCTGGCGCTGGGAGCAAAATCGGCAAAAACCTTCGTGAATATACTTTGACACCCTCTAAAAATCAAAAGGATGTCAAAGCGAGAAGTTTTATTGAGCCGTTACTAAATAAGGTGAAGGAATCGGTTCAACACGTCCAGCATTCACCAGCGCCTGGTAAACAAAGGCGGCAATTTCTGCTCTAGTTGCGGGACGATTGGGATTGAGTTGTCTAGCTGTAGGATAATTAATCACTAATTGTCGTGTAGTTGCAGCAGCTACCGGGCTAATTGCATAATTAGGAATCTGGGCAGCATCGCTGTAAATAGCAAGAACATTCTGATTATTGGCAGTGAAACCCAGACCATTGGCTAAGGAAACGAGTGCCTGTACTCTAGGAATTTGCTGCTGTGGTTGAAATCTACCATCAGGATAGCCTGCGAGAAATTCACTCCGGTAAGCAGATTGAATCGCACCATAAGCCCAGAAATTGCTGGCTACATCTCTAAAATTAATCCCAGTGCGTTTAATTGGTGGTGTCAAAGCTTTGGTGACAATGGTGGCAAATTGAGCGCGAGTCACAGGGTCATTGGGTTTAAAAGTGCCATCAGGAAAACCAGCAATGATATTTTGACCTGCTAAAGCTTCAATGTAAGCTTTTGCCCAGTAACCTTCTGGCACATCTCCAAAAGCACTTTGACCAGTAGGCAGGTCAACAGTAGCAGCTACGAAATTTACTTGACCAGAAATACGACTCTGATCAATATCGTTGCCAATAGCGAGAATTATATTAGAGGTAGCATTATTTACATCATGACGCGTGTTACTGCGAATGAGATTGCCACCAGGATTTTCATTACTACCAAGGTCAGGTTGAGCATTGACAGTCGCAACAATGCCATCCCGCTTATTATTTTGAATTACATTCTTACGCAGTACAGGTTTAGCAGATTGTGAGATAAATAGACCATCTTGGTTTTGGATGATTTGGTTAGACTCAATTAGGGGTGTGGAAGTACCACCTATAGCTAGACCAAAACCTGTATCCTGAAATAAGTTATTGCGAATTTCACCTTGAGCTGTGCTAGCTATGGAAATGCCGTTACCCAGGTTCTGCACAAACAGGTTATTTTCCACTTTGGCATTACTTGTACCAGTGAGAAAAACACCCTCTCTGTTACTGTTAGTGAAAGTATTATTTTTGATAGTGGGATTACTTGATTCCACCCAAACTGCTGTACCACGCTGATTGGGGTTAGTCACAGTTAAACCTGCAACAGTACTATTGTTGTTAGCCAAAATTGTAATATTTTGTCCGGCAAAGGTGCGACTGGTGTAAGAACCGCCACCAGTAATTAATATTGCCTGACCTTGACTCGATTCATCGCCCCGTAGGGTCACTCCTGGGTTCAGCAACAGAGGAAATTGTTCCCCAGATTCGCTGTTATAAGTCCCTGGTGCTAGTTGAATAATTGTCCCTGGTTCGGCTTGTGTGAGAGCGAAAGTAATAGTTTTATAGGGTGCAGCTTCGGTAGCACCAACGCCAGCTGTATCTACACCGTTTTCTGGATTAACGTAAATTATTGTTGCTGATGTCGGGACTTGCGCCATTAAAGCCGAGGTATTTACCTCTTGGTGGGTAGCACCAGCATTTGCTTGATTAGTTAGTAATATGGAAGCTCCGGATACAACTAACAAGGTCGTTAGTCCGGCTCGCAAGGGTAAAGTAGAGCTGATGTAACTGCTAAACAACAGGCGAAAATTTTTTGGTGATAGCTGGCGTGGCGCAGCCATAGAAATATGAAAACCGCGATATTTCATTTTATGTCTGTGGTTAGCTGAATGATCGTTGGTTAAACAGGGTCAAATATATCAGCTAAGAGCTATTTAATCCATGTCAAACTATATCGGATGACTAGCAAACAATCAGCTAAGTTTCGGTCATGCAACATATAATTTAAAATTCTTGGCAGCAAAATTGAGAAGTTGATGGAAAACCCGTCAGAGTTGGCTTACCATCAACTTCTTAGCTTGCAAGTAGGTTTACAAGATTTGCTCAATTTTTAATAGGCTAAAGTTTCTAAAGTTTCTCGTAAATATCTTTGTACCTGTTTTTCCAGGTGAAGTCCCTGCAATTGGGCAGAGTGTTCTAGTTGCCAGCGTCGAAAACCTGAACTAGTGGCGATCGCGCATTTAAGACTATACCAAATTTCCGGGTCAGCAGAAAATTGGCGATCGCTAGCAGATGGAATTTGAGCCATAGTTCCTCATTCCTTCCGATAATTCCTAAATTTAAACTAACTTCAACCGTTATGGCAGTTTTCATTGTCAACCAATACGACATTGGCTACATAAAAAAGTGCATAACTCGTTTCACAGCCATCAGGGTCTACTTTAAGGGTTTTTGTGGGTTTATGTGAATCTCTCTCAGGGAGTGAAATATCCGAGGCACAATTTGATTAACCCTTACACCTAAAATAGTAAAATCCTGCTGAATCTTTTCTAAAGATAATGGTTCTAGCGCCGCAAATTCTGTCTCATTGGTCACCAAAACTCGCGCCACACTCACGGGTATTTGTAAAAATAGATTACTGGCAAAAAAAGCTAACGCAGCTAGTAGTAAACCTAAGCCGCGCCACTGGGGTATAAATTTAGCTAAACTTTCTAGCGGTGGAACCACCTGATAGAGTTGCCACAATACTCCAATTAATAATATTGCCGCCACCAAGGACAAAAAACGATTTAACTTTGTATTCATTAAACAAAGGATTTTACGCTGTTGCTCAGTCAGATTTTCTGGCTTCAGCGCTACACCCAAAATTGCAAATATATAAAAAGGGCGGTGTAATTGCATCGATAACAGTGGTAGAACACCAACACCAGCGACTAGAATTAGCTCCATCCAAACTGGTAAAAGCGGTTCACCCACAGACAAGAACAATAAACACAGGACTAAAAAAATTGGCAGCATCGCCAATCCAGCGACGTGAATCCACAAGATAGGTTCAGAACGAAATGAGGCCATGTGACACTCTCCTGCTTAAAGGCTAGGAGATTCTTAAAAATTTTAAGTCTTAATATCCCTATTACTAGGGTTCCCAGGCTCACCACCTTTGCCTATAGGGCGTAGTGATATCTGGTATAGGTGAAAAATTACCGAAAAACTGGGTCTAAAGCCTCGTCCTTTTATGGTAACTTCCCTTTGTAGGGTGGCAACTGGCATTGCTGAACGCGCTTTAAGCATCGAGGGCATAGCCAGTGCGGAGGGATGAGTTTTGAAGTTTGAGTTGTCAACTCTATTCAACTCAAAACTCATCATTTTTACTGATAATCCAGCAATTAGTAACCGACACTATTTCGTCAGTGTGAGTGTACGACGCTTGGTTACCATCTGGAAGGCTTCAATCAGGTCGCCTTCAACCCAGTCATGGAATTTATCAATGTTGATGCCGCATTCATAACCGGAGTTGACTTCGCGCGCATCTTCTTTCATCCGTTTGAGGGAATCAAGGACACCTTCGTAGACCACCTTACCGGAACGACGCACTCGCACTTTGCAGTTACGAACCAATTTGCCAGACTGCACATAGCAACCAGCAACGGCTCCACGACCGACTGGGAAGACGGCACGGACTTCGGTTTGACCAAGGGGTTCTTCCACCAACTCTGGTTCCAGAAGACCTTCTAAGGCTCCTTGGATATCTTCCAAGAGTTTGTAGATGATATTGTATTCCCTTACATCCACCCCAGATTCGTCGGCGGCTTGTCTAGCACCACTGGCGAAAGTGGTGTTGAAACCAATAATTACGGCTCCACTCGCTGCCGCTAGGTCAATATCTGTCTCAGTTATTTCTCCAGCAGTAGCCAATAGCATCCGAATTTGAACTTCGTTTTGGGGGATTTGTCTGAGAGATCCCACAATGGCTTCCACAGAACCTTGAACATCTCCCTTCAAAATCAAGTTGAGTTCTTTCAACTCGCCTTCTTGAGCTTGAGCGGAGAGAGTTGTCAGAGTAATACGTCCCTGTAACAGGCGGGATAGACGTTGTTTGTCGGCGCGAGTAGCTGCTAGGGTTCTGGCTTCTTTTTCATTAGCGAAGACTTCAAAGTCATCACCTGCGCCTGGCACATCACTTAAACCCAGCACCTCGACGGCAAAGGAAGGCCCAGCAATGTCTACTCTTTTGCCTCTGTCATCGACCATCGCCCGCACTTTACCAAATGCCGAGCCAGCTACTAACATATCTCCCACGTGCAAAGTACCATTCTGAATCAGCAAGGTAGCAACTGCTCCTTTGGCCTTATCCAGATGCGCCTCAATGACTGTTCCTTTAGCGGAACGATCTGGGTTAGCAGATAGTTCTCCGACTTCTGATACGAGCAGAATCATTTCTAAGAGAGTATCGAGGTTTTCACCCTTAATCGCACTCACAGGAACCATGATAGTTTCACCACCCCATTCTTCTGGTGTGAGACCATACTTAGTCAGTTCTTGTTTAACCCGGTCTGGCTGTGCGCCTTCTTTATCAATTTTGTTGATGGCTACAACAATGGGGACTTCAGCCGCTTGAGCATGGCTAATAGCTTCTATGGTCTGGGGACGAACACCGTCATCAGCAGCTACTACCAAAATGGCAATGTCTGTCACTCTCGCACCCCGTGCGCGCATCGCGGTGAATGCTTCGTGTCCGGGAGTGTCTAAGAAGACGATTTGCTGCGCCTTTCCTTCGTGTTCCACATCCACATGGTATGCACCAATGTGCTGGGTAATACCACCAGCTTCACCAGAAGCTACTTTGGTTTTGCGAATTGAATCGAGCAGAGTTGTCTTACCGTGGTCTACGTGACCCATAATTGTCACGACTGGCGGACGACGTTGGAGTAGTTGCATATCTGCCACATCCAACATTTCTGTGACTTTGCGGGCTTCTGCTTCTCGTTCGGCGGTTTCGACTTCTATTTCTAGCTCTTTACCGACCAAAGTAATGGTTGGGATATCCAAATTCTGAGTGATACTTACTGCCATGCCTTTGAGGAACAGGATTTTCACAATCTCTGTATCGGCAACAGTCAAAACATCAGCCAGTTCTTGGACTGTCATTGGCCCTGTGATCACTACTTTTTCTGGACGCTCAACCTTCGTCTCGACTTCTTGGCGACGGTTGTTGTCGCGGCGAGAAAAGGATCTTTTCTTTCTAGTAGTTGGGGCGCTAATAACTGCCGCAGTGGGTGAGTGTGTAGCTCTAGCTGCTTTTGGTTTGGGAGGGCGGGCGATGGAAAGACTGACTTGGACGGTAGCTGGTGAGTCTTGATCCTCATCATCTAGTAAATCGTCTTCTTCAAAGTCATCTTCAAGAACCGGTTTGACCCGCTTGCCTTTAACTCCTACCTTGCCAGCCTTTTCTTTGATTTCGTCAATAATTTCTTCTTCTTGCCACCTTTTACCACCTTTGGCTAGACGCGGTGGCGTGGGACGTTTTAAATCAAGAAGTTCCGCGGCAGCTCTATCGTTGCCTAGATCCTCTTTTCCTTGTCCGCCTGACATCGGTCTAGGCGGTGTAGCAGTTGGCATTGCTGCTACAACTTCAGATGGACGTACTGGCCGGCTAGGTCTTGGCCCATCTGCGGGGGGTGATTGTCCGGGAGGTCTATTTCCTCTTGGCTCTGATCTTGTTGGAGATGGAGTCGGACGAGCCTGTTTTGGCACTGGAGCCTGTGGGGTCTCGGTGCTGGTTGGCTTCGCCACCTTTTGCTTGGTTTGATCTCTTTTGAGTAATGGTTTCTCTGCCGGAGTTAGCTGCTCAGGGGCCGCATGAGAATTTCCCGCCGCCGGCCTAGCTGGTGGGGCCACCAGATGCGGTTTTTGGGGTTTTTCCGCTTTTGGTCTCGGTGAAACCGCTTTTTCAGGTTTTCCTGCTGCTATTGTTTCCGGTGCCTCTTTGTTAGAAACTTGATCTGCTTGTGTGATTGCAGGTTCTGATGAGGTCTCAGATTGATTCCGGGGTACAGGTCGAATTGGTGCCGTCGGCTTCATGGGTGAGACTGTTGTATCGAAGGTCTGTGGTGCTGAAGTAGAATTAACTTCTGAGGAAGCTTGTTGGCTATCATGAGCAACTGAAGCTTCTGGGGCGTTGGAGGTAGTATTTCTCAATATTTTGGGTTTGCGAATTTCCAAAATTTGCTGTTTGTGAGGTGGGGTTGGTCGATTGCGATCGCCAGTTGGTGATGGATTTAGTTTATGGCTGGATGTACCTTGTTCCTTTTTATGCATCACATTGCTAGCTGTCAGTTTTTCGGCAGCCGTCTTTATACGTTCTGCCTCAGATTCTGAAATAGTGCTGCTATGGCTTTTGACCGCAATATTGAGCTGGTCGCATATTGCTAATAGCTCTTTGTTATCCAAATTCAATTCCTTTGATAATTCGTAGATTCTAACTTTGCCGTTGTTCATCCACTCTTCCCCTTTAATTTACAGTTTTTTAGCGGATGGTTGCCTGGTTTTCGACATCTCCATCCTTCGATTACTGTTTTTAGGTTGCCCTTGGTGATTTTGCCGGTGCCTCCAGTCAGGAAAGAGAGATGTTTTGGTTTAACTCTGACATTTCCACCAGGAATGATGGTTGATGCCAAGCTGCGCCTGAGCGCTACCAGGTTGCCATTCTTTAGTTTTTTGTTTTGCTGATTCTGAGTCGTCCACAACACAATCTAGTAAAACTTGTTGGGAGTATTGCTCTGCCACCTTTCTTGTGAAAAAGCCGCAGATGACTAACTACACCCATTTACTATTTTGGCATTCACCCGATGAATTGCAGAGTCTGCTGGACGCACAACTACTTTGGGGATTACCGCCACTAGGTTTTTTTCACCTAATTTTAATTTTGATTTTGGGGATAGCTTTGGGCTAGACGTTGCCACAATGTTTGGTACACTGTTTCTGGCACTGACGCACGTAGCGATCGCCCTAGTCGATTTTTTTTCTGAGATGCTTGTAGGCAACTCATTTGCTGGCAGATATAGGCAGAACGCCCCATGCCCTGATCTAATTGTACCTTTCCAGATGGAAAGACGCGGACAATCCGCCAAAAGTCTTCTTTCAAGCCTACTTTCCGGCAACTAATACAACGCCGATAATTTGGTTCCATTGGTCTTATTTGACTACAGGTGAGCAATCTAGTTATGAAAATAAAGTTGGCTTTACCAATCTTTACTTACAAGGGAATGATTGGTTCGGTGTAATCATTAAGACGAATAATGTTGTCAATAGTAGCAGAACTCCATCAGACTAATAAATTAATCTTGTTCACTCATCTCAAAAGATTCATCTTCCTCTTCTAGTTGTTCTTGATTTTCATAATCTAGCTCCTCTAGTTCAAGATCATCTTCCTCTGGTTGATATTTAGCCCGTGCGGCAGCGAACTTAGTGTCCTCTCCTGCATAATCGTACTTAGCTTTGTCTTTAATGTCGATTTTCCAACCTGTTAAGCGGGCTGCTAACCGCACATTTTGGCCTTCTTTACCAATAGCTAAACTCAGTTGATCTTCAGCCACAAGGACGTGAGTTTGGCGAGTTTCGGGGTCCATGAGGCGGACTTCATCTACCCGTGCTGGACTCAAGGCGTTAGCAATATATGTGGATGGGTCTGGAGACCAACGAATCACATCTATTTTTTCGCCGCGTAATTCATTGACTACCACTTGAATACGTGATCCCCTGGCTCCAATACAAGCACCAACTGGGTCTACATCGCGATCAAGTGTATCTACAGCAATTTTAGTCCGAGGTCCGACATAACGAGAAGGGGGATTAGCTTCTCGTGCTACGGCAACAATTCTTACCACCTCATCCTCAATTTCTGGGACTTCGTTGGCAAATAGATAAACTACCAAACCAGCATCAGCACGAGATACGAGCAATTGAGGCCCCCGTTGTTGCCCTTGGGAAACTTTTTTGAGATATACCTTAAATGTGGCATTTGCGCGATAATTATCATTGGGAAGCTGTTCCCGCTTGGGTAACTCAGCTTCCACTTCTGGCTGACCAAAACCACTGGCTACTGCCAAAATTACCGATTGTCTTTCAAACCGCAAAACTCTGGCTTGCAGGACAGTTCCTTCCAAGTCTTGGAATTCTTCTTGCACCATTTGGCGTTGCTGATCCCGGAGTTTCTGCGCCAGCACTTGCTTAGTTTGCATTGCGGCCATGCGACCAAATTCACCTTGATCTGGCGTGACATCCAGCACTACAGAATCTCCCAATTGGGCTTCCGGAGCAACTTGTTGGACTTCCTCTAGGGAAATTTGATGATCGGTGTTATCCACCGCTTCAACGATGCTTTTAGTAGAAAGAACGCGAAATCCTTCTCCTTCGATATCAAGTTCTACTTCAAAATTATCAAAATATTCTTCATCAAACTGTCTTTTTTCTAAGTTTTGGGCGCGACGATAACGTTCGTAGCCTTTGAGTAATGCTTCTCTAATAGCTGTTTGAACTGCTAGACGCGGTAAATTGCGCTCGCGACTTATACTTTCAATTAATTCTTTTAATCCTGGTAAACTAACCATTGACATAAGCAATCTCCTTTAAAATCAGAATCTAAAAAATAGAGATAAGAAACAGTAAAGACGCGATTCATTACGTCTGTACCAGGGGGGTGAGGAATGAGAAACTACGCATCAAAGGCCGGGGATTAGAGAAAAGTTTGACTCTACTCCCTAGCCTTTAGCTTTTAGTACAGCACGGCGTAAATAGGCATACCATTTGAAAAAGTCCAAATGTCCAAAGTCCAAAATTCCAGCCTTTTGACTTTTGACTTTTGACGAACGCCCTGCGGTACTAGTCCTTAGTCTCTAGCCCCTAGCCCTGAGTTCCTCCTCTATCGGCGCTCATCTAGCAGCACCCTAGTAATGAGGGTGCGGGGAATTTCGATAATGCGACCTTTTTGGTTTAAGTAAACAGTGGTTTCATCCCGGCGAATCAACTGACCAATCCACTCTTGCTGTCCGTCGTAGGGTTGGGAAGTGGAGATGATTACAGGAAATCCTTTGAAGGAAATAAACTCTCTGTCTGTTATTAATTGTCGTGAAATTCCAGGACTGGACACTTCCAAGACATAAGCATCTGGAATGATCTCTGCCGCATCTAAGGAAGCTTCTAAAGCGCGACTCATCCGCTCACAATCATTCAGACCAGTGTCCTGCTGGGAATTGCGAATATCTACCCGTAATACTGGTGGACGTTGGTTAGTGTGAAAAACTATGCCAACGACTTCCAAGCCCAGTTCTGCTGCTACTGGTGTCGCCAAATCGATAATTTGTGGAACTAAGGGATGAGTCATGCGAAATTTCAATAAAAAAAGTGGGCATAGACCCACTTCCTGCGATAGGGATATCTTCCAAGAAGTCTGATGACGAATCAATAATGGTTCGTCTCTATTCCGAGTTTAGCGCATTTCTTTAATAGTCAATAGTGATTGGTCATTGGTCATTGGTCATTGGTCATTGGTCATTGGTCATTCGCTGATATCCCTCATTTTCAGCTAATTTTCTTTCTTGACTGGGAGGACATTACTTCTATCTACTAAGGGCTGAACTGATGGTTGTGTTCTCAGCTGTCTAGTTTGCTCCATAATCTGGTCTATGTCTTCTTGGGACAAGCGCTGGACATAGTTGAGCTTGACTTCTTCGAGGAAGTCGGACATTAAGCTTTGAATTTCGGCAATTACGTGTTTTTGCTGCGCTTGTTCTCCCAGGGCTTTGGTGAAGCTTTCGGCGAGTTGACTGGAAAGTTTTGCTCCCACGGGATCTTCGATGGCCGCTGTGACAGCGCTATAAAGGTTGGTTGTGATTTGAGTTGCTAGTTGTTCGCTGAGTTGGTTTTGTATATCTCCTACGCCAGGAATATTGTGGAAGTTGCGGTAACCGGGGGTTTGATTGATTGCAGCTGCAATAGTGTGACGTAAAATGGCAATGATTTCTGGTTGAATTTTGGGCAGGACTTGATAAACTAATGTTTGCACCAAAATCCCTGCGATCGCTTCTATTTCATTTGTATTGTTAATATCTATGTAGGGTCGCAAATTCTCTTTTTGCGTCAGCCAGCTGGTTAAATCACCGCGCCGAATTGACCCTTGAATCTGGTTAATTACTCTAACTACGACTATTTCTGTGAGATCCTCGGCAAAATTAGCTAATATTGATTGATTGATTTGCTGTTGTAACGGTTGCAGATTCAATAACCGCGCTTGGTCAAGGCGAATCATTACGGGTATGATTCGTAGCCACCTCATAAAAGGTAACAGGAGAAATAAGTCATACCACCGCCACAATATGGCATTTATCCAGGTAAAACTGGGATGACGACGGCGCAGATAAAAGGAACGCGCCAGCAACTCTGCACCAAATAACAAGACAAATGGTAGGTCAATCACCCAAAAGTTATCAAGTAATTCCCCATTTTCCCCGATGCGGCGGAAATAGTTGGTGGCTATTAAAGGGCGAATTTGCCTGTTAAAAAAATCAATTTCTTGGTTCCAGCCCTGTTCGGATAAATACTCTGGACTCCAAAATCGGGAAAACGATTGTTTTGCAGATTCTTCACCGATGCGATCGCGCAGCCGATTTTTGGCTTTTTCAAAGTTACCACTTTTATTGACTGCTGCAAATGGATTACTGTCAACCATTTCGCTGCTTAGACGGTCTAGTTCCTCTAGTTTAGCCTTGGCCTCTGGTGAGGTTAACCCAGTTTGACTCACCTGTTCTTGGAGTGCGTCTACTCTGTTTAAATAATGTTTCGTTTCTCTATGGGCCTCAATTCCCTTAATGGGGTCATAAATTTGGGTGATTTGGGGCAAATTACGCAAATAGAAATCCCGCCAAGGCACGTAGCTTAAATCAAACAATACTAAGCATAAATTCACGGTGGCAATCATTGCCATTAATCTTTCAAATATAAGGTTCTGCCGTTTTTGTGATTTTCGTTTGGTCATTTGTTTCTGTTTTTTTATACATAAAAATGCAGTTATTGAAGTTGTCTCTTAATTCAGATCATAATGACGGCTAAATTTAAGATACTTCTGTAGAATGATGGCAATAATCTTTCTTTAGATATTTAGTTAAGTTTAATTAACTAAATTTACATTAATCAACAATCGTTGATGATTCTGAACAATAAAATTTAATAAATGTAAAATTTGTTTGTAAATCTCTATATACTTCTGAATATTGTTGGTTTAACCGAAAGGAGTTTTAAATTATGTGGTGTGGATTGGGAAAATCCGGTATGACAATTGCAGTTACCTCCTTAGTAACTGCTAGTTTGGTAGTTGCGGATACAACTTTTGCGGCTCGCCAGCGTAATTATACACCAGAGGAGTTCCGTGCTGTGTTACGGGGATTAGGCTATGACGTTAAGGTGACAAATACCACTCTCACAGATGAGGAAACGAGAAAGGCTATTCGTGAATTTCAAAGGGGTTATAAGCTGACTGTTGATGGTGTCGCAGGACCTCAAACCCAGGATTTTGCAGCCACCATTGTGCAAATTTTGCAAGCAAATTTGAATGCGGTACTTCAACCTGATAATCCTTTACCCCGTGATCAATTTTATAGAAGTCAGACGGAAGCGGCTGTGAGGGAGGCTCAGAAAAAATTTCAGATGGAAGAAACCGGCATTGCTGATTTGCGATTCCGCCAGAGGTTGAATGAAGAGGCCAGGAAAATTATAACTCAGCCGACACCGAAACCGACAGCCAAGCCAACACCAACACCGACACCAACGCCAACGCCAACACCGAGAGCGACACCAACACCGACACCAACACCGAGAGCGACACCAACGCCAACGCCAACGCCAACCCCAACGCCAACGCCAACACCGAGAGCGACACCGAGAGCGACACCAACACCAACACCGAGAGCGACACCGAGAGCGACACCAACGCCAACACCGAGAGCGACACCGAGAGCGACACCAACGCCAACGCCAACACCGACACCGACACCGACACCGACACCAACGCCAACACCAACCCCAACACCGTAAGCGCTAACAAAATAGTCAAGCTATTCCATTTAACTTGCATAGTTAGGGCGGGCAAGATGCCCACCCCACAAAATATTCAAGAGACATGGTTATGCAAATTAGATGAATTAGGACTTACGCACAAGCAACGGAGAAACGAACCACGTAAAGCCTTCGGCATAGCTTCTCTACGAGACGCTGCGCGAACGCTTATGGCGTTAGCCTCTCCCTTTGGGAGAAGAAACAAAGAACACGAAGCATGAAGAGAGAAAAATATCTAATTTGAGGCATTGCTGACTAGAGGAAATGCCAAAATTACATTTCTGTAACTCTTCTTCTTTGCGCCTACCCTACGGGAACGTTTTCAACGAATGCGCCTTTGCGTGATCATTCCTTTACCACTGACTGAACCAAGGTAATCTTTTAACAGCGTCGCCAAATTTTGATATTTCCCCTACGGTCTCCAGCCGCTAGCCAACCTGCATCGGGGCTAAAGGCGACGGAAAGAACTTGATCCAAATGATTGAGTGTGTAAATTTCTTTCCCTGTTGTCATAGACCACAATTTAATAGTTTTGTCACTACTACCACTAGCTAAAATTTGCCCATCACTACTGAAGGCTACGAAATTAACCCCTTTTGAATGACCAGTGAGAGTGTAAATTTCTTTCCCTGTTGTCAGTGACCACAGTTTGATAGTTTTGTCATCACTACCACTAGCGAGAATTTGCCCATCACCACTGAAGGCTACGGAATAAACCCAGGAGGAATGACCAGTGAGAGTGTAAATTTTTTTCCCTGTGGACACAGACCATAGTTTGATAGTTTTGTAAAAACTACCACTAGCGAGAATTTGCCCATCACTACTGAAGGCTACGGAATAAACCCAGGAGGAATGACCAGTGAGAGTGCAAATTTCTGTCCCTGTGGACACAGACCACAGTTTGATAGTTTTGTCATCACTACCACTAGCTAAAATTTTTCCATCATGACTGAAGGCTACGGAATTAACCGAGGAGGAATGACCAGTCAGGGTGTAAATTTCTGTCCCTGTGGACACAGACCACAGTTTGATAGTTTTGCTATCACTACCACTAGCTAAAATTTTCCCATCATGACTGAAGGCTACGGAATTAACCGAGGAGGAATGACCAGTCAGGGTGAGAATTTCCCTACCTGTGGACACTAACCACAGTTTGATTTTGTTGTCCCCACTACCACTAGCCAGAATTTGCCCATCATGACTGAAGGCTACAGATTTAACTGAGTAATCATGACCAGTGAGGGTGTAAATTTCTGTCCCTGTGGACACAGACCACAGTTTGATTGTGTTGTCATCACTACTACTAGCGAGAATTTGCCCATCATGACTGAAGGCTACAGATTTAACTGAGTCATCATGACTGAAGGTACGAATTTCTCTACCTGTGGACACTGACCACAGTTTGATAGTGTTGTCATAACTACCACTAGCTAAAATTTGCCCATCATGACTGAAGGCTACGCAATTAATGTAGTCATCATGAGCAGTGAAAGTGCGAATTTCCCTACCTGTGGAGACTGACCACAGTTTGATAGTGTTGTCATCACTACCACTAGCTAAAATTTGCCCATCATGACTGAAGGCTACGGAATTAACCGAGTCATCATGAGCAGTGAAGGTATAAATTTCCTTACCTGTGGAGACTGACCACAGTTTGATAGTCTCGTCCCCACTACCACTAGCTAAAATTTGCCCATCATGACTGAAGGCTACGAAATTAACATAGTCAGAATGACCAGTTAAAGTGCGAATTTCCTTACCTGTGGACACTGACCACAGTTTGATAGTCTCGTCCCCACTACCACTAGCCAGAATTTGCCCATCATGACTGAAGGCTACGCAATTAACCGAGGAGGAATGACCAAGGAGAGTGCAAATTTCCCTACCTGTGGACACTGACCACAGTTTAATAGTCTTGTCCTCACTACCACTAGCCAGAATTTGCCCATCATGACTGAAGGCTACGGATTCAACTGGAAGTATGTAATCATGACCAGTGAGGGTGCAGATAAGTTTACCTGTAGTTGCCGACAACAGGTGAATGGTACTATAGGCTACACTTGCCAGCATATCTCCCTTGGGGCTAAGGGCTATTATTCCAGAGATACTTGGAATGATGTGAACACATTCCCAAGATGGGGGTGTATGGGGATGAGATGTGACTGGTTGTGATTTTATCCCTGCACCCAACAAATCCAACAACTCCGCGACTGACTGGGGACGAAACTTGTGATTTAGCGCCATCCCTTTCATAATTGCTTCATTCACCCTGTCACTGACATTGGGATTGAAATCTTTTGGTGGCTGTAGGGTAAAATTTTGCAATCTGGCTGGTGCTGGCATAGGCAATTCTGCGGTCAGCAAAGTATACAACGTAGCGGCTAAGGCGTAAACATCAATATATTCACCCCGTTGTTCTACTGGTAAATACTGCTCTGGTGGTGCATAACCAGGGGTAAAATTTTGTGTATGTTGTTGGATTCCACCGGGAAGAAATTGTCTAGCAATGCCAAAGTCAATCAGCACAGCTTCTGGCTTACCTGCACGCAACATGATGTTACTTGGCTTTAAATCCCGATGTAACAAGCCTTTTTCATGCACCAGTGTCAAAGCATCGCCAATTTGCTGAATATATTGCAGTGCTTCCACTTCTGGTAATGCTCCTGCTTGGGTGATTTTCTCCCCTAAATCCTCACCTGGGATGTATTCCATTACCATACATGGCAAGTTATCTTCATCAAAGACATTTTCTACTTGCACAATATGAGGATGGTGACACAAAGCTAGTCGCAAGGCTTCATCCCGAAAGTCTTGGCGTAATTTATCTTGCTTGGTTATCCAGGCGGGATGATTGAGGATTTGTTCTCTGAGGGTTTTAATGACTCGTAATTCACTACGTCGATTTTGAGCCAGGTATGTAATCCCAACCCCACCTTCACCCAGCTTTTTCTGGATTATGTAGCGCCCACCAAATAATTGCTGTCCTGGATTCCACACCATTGGTAAAGTCGGTAGTTTTATTGATATTTATTGTGACACAGTTTAAATCTTGGTTTTTTGGCAGAAAGGTTTTGAGTGGCTCCTGATTTCGCCTACGGAAGCTGTCATACGGGAAAAGTGTGATTTTCAGAGGACAGAGTTAGGTGAGAAATTCATGGATGATGGTGGGTTACGCTACGCTAACCCACCCTACAATTTTTGAGAATTTGTTTTTTGTTGTTCCCTTATTCTTCGTCTGCTTCGTCTTCGTCGTCTAGTTCTAAATCGCTAGCTTCTAGGGTTTGGTGGGGGATGGCAGCGATAATTGCATCTATTACTTTGGAGACTGGTAATATCTCGATGTTGTAATCTGGGTATTTTTGCCCTTTGGGAACGATCGCACGTTTAAATCCCAGTTTGGCAGCTTCTTTTAATCGTAGTTCCATTTGGGACACTGAGCGCACTTGTCCGCCTAAGCCGACTTCACCAATTAATACTGTACCAGGATCAACTATGCGATCGCGGAAACTGGCTACAATGGCGATCGCAATTCCTAAGTCTACGGCTGGTTCTGCTACACTCAACCCACCCGCCGAGGCGACGTAAGAATCTAGTTTTGACATAGGAATCCCGACCCGTTTTTCTAACACAGCGAGAATCTGCACGAGGCGGTTATAATCTATACCTGTACCCGCACGCCGGGGGGAAGGATAACTGGTAGGACTGACTAAAGCTTGCAATTCTACCACAATGGGGCGAGTTCCTTCACAAGCTACAACAATGGCTGTTCCCGGTGCAGGATCATCACGGTTTCCTAAAAATAGCTCTGAAGGGTTCGCCACTTCTCGCAGTCCGTGTTCCACCATTTCAAAGATGCCGATTTCGTGAGTTGCACCAAAGCGGTTCTTTACTGTTCTTAATAATCTATGGGAGGCAAAGCGATCGCCTTCAAAATATAATACTGTATCTACTAAATGTTCTAAAACTTTCGGCCCTGCGATCGCCCCTTCTTTGGTCACGTGTCCGACAATTAACATGGTAATATCTTCATGCTTTGCCACCTTCATCAAAGCTGAGGTACATTCCCTGACTTGGGCTACTGAACCGGGGGCAGAAGTTAGTGCCGGAAAGAACACTGTTTGAATACTATCAATTACTGCTAAATTCGGTCTGAGGGAATCTATCTCTCGTAAAATCTCCTCTAAATCTGTTTCCGGTAATACATACAAATCCGCATTTTTACCTTCTTCTATTTCTTCTGAACTGAGAGTTTTTAGCTCTACAGCTGGTTCTAATTTGCCGTTCTCAGCATGATCTTCATTCTCCTCACTAGACAAATCAGTATGCTTTGATACTCCCAAGCGAGAAGCGCGCAATTTTACCTGTTGTCCTGATTCTTCCCCAGTTACGTAGAGAATACGGTATCTCTGCGCCAGTGCATTTGATACTTGTAAAAGTAGCGTAGATTTACCAATTCCGGGATCACCACCAATCAGAACCATCGAACCGGGAACAATTCCCCCCCCTAGCACCCGATCTAGTTCATCATAACCTGATTCCCAGCGAGCAATTTGGCGATCTGTAATTTGATCAAATGTCAAGGAAGCTCTTGCTTTGGCTGGTTTAGTAGTAGGTTTGCCATTACCTTGAGTTGCTTGCCAGTTGCTGATTCCTCCCCTAGAAGGTACATCTACCGATGATTGGATGGAAATCTGCTCTTCTAAGGAGTTGTAAGTACCGCAGGCGGGGCATTTGCCAAACCATTGAGAAGATTCTGTTCCACAGGCGTTACAAATGAAAGAGGTTTTAGGCTTTGCCATTCTTAAAATTTATTAAATAATCTTAATATTTACTTAATCTTTTAGCTAAAATTAGAATCCAAGAATAGTAAAAGATACAGCTTTTTCTCAATCAATTGATGGAATGATATCTTAATATTATGGTATTAAAAATTAATCATGATAAATTTTAGTTAGGGAGCGCAGAAAAACTTGGAAAGCCATAAAGAAAAAATCCTGGTGGTAGACGACGAAGCCAGCATTCGCCGGATTTTGGAAACGCGCCTTTCCATGATTGGCTACGATGTAGTAACGGCTGGCGATGGAGAAGAAGCTCTAGAAACTTTTCGCAAATCAGAACCTGACTTAGTAGTGTTAGATGTGATGATGCCAAAGCTTGACGGCTACGGTGTTTGTCAAGAATTGCGTAAGGAATCTGATGTCCCAATTATTATGCTAACAGCCTTGGGGGACGTTGCCGATCGCATCACCGGTTTAGAATTGGGTGCTGATGATTATGTAGTCAAACCATTTTCCCCCAAAGAGTTAGAAGCACGGATTCGCTCAGTCCTGCGACGAGTAGACAAAACCGGGGCTTCTGGTATTCCTAGCTCTGGGGTGATTCATGTTGGTAACATTAAAATAGATACCAATAAACGGCAAGTCTACAAAGGTGATGAGCGTATTCGCTTGACAGGAATGGAGTTTAGCCTTCTAGAATTGCTAGTCAGCCGTTCTGGAGAAGCGTTTTCCCGGTCAGAAATTTTACAGGAAGTATGGGGTTACACACCAGAACGCCATGTAGATACTCGTGTAGTAGATGTGCATATTTCCCGTTTGCGGGCAAAGTTAGAAGATGATCCTAGTAATCCAGAGTTAATTCTCACAGCCAGAGGTACTGGTTATTTGTTTCAGAGGATAATTGAACCAGGAGAAGAGTAGGGAGTGGGGAATTTTAGATTTTAGATTTTAGATTTTGGATTGAACTGCAATTTAAAATCCTCGCTGCGCTGCGTACGCAGCGCTAACGCAAATCCAAAATTCATTGACTAATGACTAATGACTAATGACCAATGACCAATGACTAATGACCAAATCTGATCCCAATCGAATTTTACGGCGTTTACCCTTAGCTGTGGGCGGGTTAGGCGCTGTACTTTTACTGATTAACCGTTTGCTGACTCCAGAATTAACGGACTCACAAGCGCGTGGGGATGTGGTGGGTGTGATTTTGAGTGCAGTGTTGATTTTAACAGGTTTAATTTGGCAGCAAGTACAACCGCGATCGCCTGATACTGTAGAACTAATTGGGGAACCAGGTTTTGTACTGGCGGCAGATTTACCAGAAACTGTCAAAACAGAATTAGCTTGGGCATCCCATTTATTATTGACTAATACGGTGACGCGATCGCTCATAGTTTACTATCAAGGCAAAGTCTTGTTGCGTCGCGGTATTCTGGCTGCTAAATCTGAAGTTATCCCAGGAACAATCTTAAAACGAGTCTTGGAAACACAAAAGCCGATTTATTTAGTTGCTTTGTATGTGTATCCAGGAAGAATTGAATTTGATTATTTACCAGAAAACACACAAGGTGTAATTTGTCAACCAATTGGTAATCAGGGTGTTTTAATTTTAGGAGCGAATGCTCCCCGCAGTTACACCAAACAAGATGAACAATGGATTGCGGGAATTGCTGATAAATTAGCAGTAACGCTCAATTCTTCTTTGCTAGCTGATGCGGAAATTTAAAAGTTTATGCAAGTTATTTATTGGCTATTAATTATCATTATGCTGGTGGGTATCATCGGTGCTGTGGTTCCCGGACTTCCTGGTAGCGGTTTAATTTTAACCTCTATTATTATTTGGGGTATTCTGGGCGGTTCCTTTGCAGCGATTAAAATACCACTAATTGTGACAGGTTTTGTTTTAGTCCTCAGTATTGGTGTTGATTTTTTAGCTAGCTACTTAGGTGCAAAAAAAGCTGGTGCTAGTAAGTGGGGACAGATTGGCGCAATTGTGGGGTTAATAGTGGGTTTTTTGGGTTTACTCCCAACGCTACCTTTCGGCGGTCCCTTGTTAGGAATTTTATTAGGGCCATTGCTAGGAGCGATTATTGGTGAATTTATTTACCGTCGTCAATTATGGTTAGCCGTTAAGGCTGGCATAGGTATTATAGTCGGTTCGCTGATTGGAAATTTGATTCAAGGCGTGTTGGCGATCGCCGCAGTTGTCGTTTTTGTGGTTACAACTTGGCCTCAAGTTTATGGGGGTTAATTTATTGTTATGATCAAATTAATAACCCTGATGATTGTGACAAATCATCAGGGTTATACAAAACTATTAATTTTATCCACTACCAGCTTTTATTGTTATGAGCAGCTAAACTACACAAAACTTGCATGGTATCTACCATAATTCCAAAAATTTTGGAATTATGGTTTTAGTTAATGTTTGGTATTAAGCAGATACCTGCTGTTTCTTCTTTTTAGCCATGCTCTTGCTGAAGAATGCTCCCAAGCCTAAAGCTGCAAGCCCAAGGGTGGTTGTAGGTTCGGGGACTGGTATTGGTGTGGCTTTTAGAGTCAAAGAGAAGCTACCGAAGGTGTCTATATAATTGAAGGTTGCTACTCCTGTACCTGTAGATACGCCATTAGCATTGGTAAATGTGCCGTTAATAGGAGCAGCAGCAAATGACACACTGTCAGTTAGGTCGACTAATGTAACGGTGAAAGGGTTGTCAGCAGTGAAGGTTAAATCAGGAGCCGCCGTAAATTTCATAAATGGGTTGTCAACATTCCCTGTAAATGTGGTTGTGGCAACTCCATCAAAGACGGGATTAGTCAAAGCGATGGGTGAGAAGACAACTGGGGTGTTAGCTAAAGGAGTAAAATCGTTTACCAAAGGGGCTGTATCCTCAACCCTCGCATTGCTAAATATGATTTGTTCGTTATCTACAATTCTACTAGTCCCAGTGATGTCAAAAGTACCTAATACGGCTGCTTGAGCTGAGGAAATACCCAGGGTGCTGAAAGCTAAGGTGCTACCTACCAAAGCTGTGCCGATACTGATTTTGTTGAGTGTTTTCATTGTTGTCTCTATACTACAAGTTTACAGTTGTGTGTGATACAAAATTCTAGGGTAAGAATACACCTTGTTTCCCTGCACCTTGTGCCACTTTTTTATCAGGCTAAATACGTTATATTAGCCTAATTAAGCACATTTTAACCAATAAATTCTGTGATTATGGAGAAAATACTGGTGATATGCGCTCTGGAAACACAGTTGATTTAGTTAATCATAGG
Source organism: Nodularia spumigena CCY9414 (assembly GCF_000340565.2). Taxonomy (NCBI): domain Bacteria; kingdom Bacillati; phylum Cyanobacteriota; class Cyanophyceae; order Nostocales; family Nodulariaceae; genus Nodularia; species Nodularia spumigena. The sequence continues at coordinate 1,001,965 of NZ_CP007203.1, read as the reverse complement.
CTCTAGCCTTATGGCTACTAAATTTAAGTAAATACTACATTAAAAAATAGTAAAAACTCAACTCTTAGTTTTTTTGTGGGCAAGGTCTTATGTTTTACATAGCAATATTATCACACCCAATTCTAAATTTATTTTAAAAAAGCAGTAAAGATCACACTAAGTTTGTGTAAATTTTTTTTCAGTATTTTTTCTACTAAATCTATCATACAGGTTTTTAAAGACACAAAAACCCAATCCTTCAGAATTGATTGGGCTATGACAGCAAATTTTACCTGAATAAGGCTGTTGTGAGCTTCAGCCAAAACGTACAAACTTAGGTTTGAGCGCTCTGGGTCTCTGGCGGAATGTCGATCGCTGCCCACTTCACAAGAGTTATTGGCAAAATACTGTGTTGATAATACACAGCAGCACTGCTGTAAATGTCTGACAATTTGATCAGGGAAGAATAAAATGCCTGGCTGGATAGCGTATATTAGATGTACCTAAACATACTCAAGCTGACTGCAAAGATTTTTTAGCTTCATTTGCCACTGCTTCCACTTTATCATCAGTGAGAGTCTCTAGAACCGATTGAGCCTCTGCACCACCCAAATGAGTCAAGGCTTGGACAACTCTGTAACGGATTTGCCAATCGGAGTTACTAGCAAAGGGCGCTAAGAGGGGAATTGCTTGAATGTCTCCCAACTCACCCAAAGAACTAATGGCGGCTGTTTGAACTAATTCATTTTCTGATGAGAGTGCTTGTTTGAGTAGTTCAAAGGCGCGTGGGTCGCCTAACTCCCCCAATGTGGCAATGATACTGAATTGTACGAGCCACTCTGGGGTTGTATTGTAGAGTTGCTGTAAATCGTCAAAAGCATCGTGTAGTTTCAACGCGCCCAAACAATCGGCTGCGGCTGCTTGGACATCAGGTTCAGGGTCATTGAGCAGACTACGCAATAGATCCAAAGATAACTGTAAATTCTGGTTTCCTAGGGTATCCATCTGACTTACTGCTGAGTACCGCACTCGCGAATTACTATCACCCATAGCAATTTGAATCAGTTCAAAAGCGGTTGCTGGTTCCAAGTCACGAGCTTGATTAACTGCACGCAAGCGATCGCCTAAATCTTGAGAACTGAGCATTTGCTTTACAAACTCAGGAGTAACACTCATTTATTTGTCCTAATTTTCAAAACTGATAACTGATAACTGATAACTGATAACTGACTAACTAGCAGCCATTGCGCGAACAATATCACCACGGGTAACGATACCAACTACTTGACTCTGGCTGTCAATTACAGGTAAGCGATGAACGCTGCGATCGTGCATCAATTGAGCAGCTTCTTTGACAGTTTTTTCAGGAGCAATAGTCACAGGATTTTTGCTCATTACCTCCCCCACAGTTTGACCCAAGGCTTTGTGTAATTCGCGATCGTAAGTAGCGGGATTTTGTAAATAGATCACGCTATCGAGAAACATGATGTAAGCCGGAGGAGTCACACCAGTTTCTTGCCACATTAAATCTGTTTCAGAAATAATTCCCACCAATTTACCGACATCATCCACAACAGGTATACCACTGATGCGTTTTTCTGCCAGAATTTGGATAGCTTCCTTCAGTGGAGTTTCCGTCCGCAACACAATTGGGTCGCGGGTCATTATATCGGTAACGGTTTTAGACATTTGCTTACTGATACCCTTGATCAAAGTCTCTGCAACCATTGTAGAAAATTGCGGGACTCAACCTGATTCAGTTAATACATTGTTACGGTATTTAGTCATTAGTCATTGGTCATTAGTTATTGGTCTTTGCATTCACAGTTACGACTTCCTGCTTTAACGCTGCAATAATTTGACTATTAGCTTGGGGGAAAGTATAATTTTCTAGGTCATCCAAATATACCCAGCAAATTTCATCGCATTCTATCGGTTGAGGAACACCTGTAATCAGACGACAGTGATGCACCGTTAGGGTAACGCGCAAGTGAGTGTAAGTGTGATCTATAGTGATCAAATGCTTTCCTACTTCAATTCCTATTCCTAATTCTTCTCGAATTTCCCGTTGAATGCACTCTTCAATGGTTTCACCAGGCTCAATTTTGCCGCCGGGAAATTCCCATAAACCACCCATAACACCTTTTGGAAGACGGCGATCAATTAAAATTTGCTCATGGTCGTTCCAAATTACAGCCACACCAATAATTTTGTGGGGTGGTAAAGAATTAGTTACAGTCTTTGCATTTAATCTCATAAAATTGTAGTTTTGCGTAGTCAAACGTAGCTATACCCGTCACTACAATGAACCTTAGTAATATCTTTCATTGTTGAAAATTCAACTCTAAAACCATTGATAACAATCTCACATCCGTTTTTTGTGGGAGTTTTAACACGACTTACATACTTTCCAGAAGTTATGTTTTTACGATCTTTGTGCAAAGTAGCCTTAACAAAATCTCCTGTAGAAACATGAGTGAATATTTTTTTAGGCTCAGTGCAAGGAAAACCAAATTTATTGATCCTACAGAATCTTCTGCAACTATGCCCCGTGTCTTTTTACTGTTAAAATTTTTGTTGTCAGTTATTTTGAGTAGTTTCAACTTTTCCTACACAAGCAGCATCAATCCAATGAGTTTTAGGCAATCCTAAACGAGTTCTATTAAACTTAGTTAAACCTCCTGAACCTGTTGTTATAGGTAATCC
>NZ_CP007203.1:998243-999220 GCF_000340565.2 Nodularia spumigena CCY9414 | reverse complement strand
CGTTTCGCCACAATCAGCGCATCATCGTAACTGCGAGCGATTCCATTGGGCGGTTGAGCAATATTTAACTCATTCAGGATTTTCTCAAATCTTTCCCTATTTTCCGCCATATCGATAGAATCCGGCGATGTTCCCCAAATTTTGGTAGGAAGAGACGGGTGATTTTTGAGAAACTCTTCTAAAGGAACCGCCAATTTTAGGGGTGTTTGTCCGCCAAACTGAATAATTACGCCTACAGGCTTTTCAGCTTCGATAATGTTGATCACATCTTCTTTGGTCAACGGCTCAAAGTAGAGGCGATCGCTTGTGTCATAATCTGTAGAAACCGTTTCAGGATTAGAATTGACCATAATTGTCTCAAATCCTGCCTTTTTCAAAGCATAAGCAGCGTGACAACAACAATAGTCAAACTCAATACCCTGTCCAATGCGGTTCGGACCACCGCCCAAAATCATCACCTTGGGCTTGCTGGTGGGTAAAACCTCGGTTTCGTCTTCGTAGGTAGAGTAATAGTACGGAGTAAAAGCTTCAAACTCCGCCGCGCAGGTATCCACAGTTTTGTAAACCGGGATAACGCCTAATTCTTTGCGGTAACTGCGAACTTCATCTTCAGTAGTTTTCGTTGCAAAGGCAATTTGGCGATCGCTAAAACCATCACGTTTCACAGCATAAAACTGCTCTTTTGTCAACTGTGTTAAAGGTGTCCGCTTCAGGAACTTTTCCACATCCAGCAGTTGTTGTAATTTATCCAGGAACCAAGGATCAATAGCCGTAAGTTCGTAGATTTCCTCAGTACTTAACCCTAGTTGTAAAGCATGACGCACCGCAAAAATCCGGTCAGGATGAGGGGTTCGCAGTAAAGCGCGAATTTGTTCACCACTGGGTAACTTTTCGGATTGGTCACAACCCCAACCAGCACGCCCAGTTTCCAGAGAACGCAACGCCTTTTGGAAAGATTCATTAAATGTCCGCCCAAT
>NZ_CP007203.1:907877-998183 GCF_000340565.2 Nodularia spumigena CCY9414 | reverse complement strand
TTCCAGAAGTTATGTTTTTACGATCTTTGTGCAAAGTAGCCTTAACAAAATCTCCTGTAGAAACATGAGTGAATATTTTTTTAGGCTCAGTGCAAGGAAAACCAAATTTATTGATCCTACAGAATCTTCTGCAACTATGCCCCGTGCTTTTTACTGTTAAAATTTTTGTTGTCAGTATTTTGAGAGTTTCAACTTTTCCTACACAAGCAGCATCAATCCAATGAGTTTTAGGCAATCCTAAACGAGTTCTATTAAACTTAGTTAAACCTCCTGAACCTGTTGTTATAGGTAATCCAGTTTCTTTTAACTTATTAAATAAAGCCCATCTCGTTGAATTTACAGCAGACGCATCTTTTAGTGGACGCTTGGCTTGGGATAAAATTTGCTTCAACAACTCAGGCTTTTTTGCTAAAAACTTCTCAATATCTTGAGTACCTTTTTTGATATTGCATTTCTCACAAGCTAGACACAAATTAGAAATTCTATTAGTTCCTCCTTTGGCTTTTGGTTTAATATGCTCAACTTGTAAAGGGACATTTTCCGCAGTACAGTATGCACATTTTCTATTCCATTTATTCAAAAGATATTCACGGACTTCATACCCTTGTAACTCTCCCTGTTGATACTCAAAGCCTGATATCTCCGGGTTTTCTAGCTGCTGTAGGTCAAACCTAGCAAGCTCTTGAACTATGTCAGTTATTGGGGCAAAATTACATAATCTTTTAACCCAAGTGTTAATAGTTAAAACTCTATGGCTTAAAGAAGGTGCTAACCAACCTTGAGGTTTAGTGCGGTTAAGAAATCTAGCTTGACGATAACGAGTATGTCTAGAACGTCTTCCTCGCCTTACTCCTTTTCGAGTTTCTAGGCTTTCTTTAATAGCTAAACCTCTGTGTTGTAATTCCATACCCCAGATGACTTTATTATTTTGTAACTAACGCAAAACCTGTAGTTTTACTCCCTGGATCTATTTTTAATTTCAATCGGTTGAGTTGGAACTTCAGATTTAGGTTCTTTCAAAATTATGGTAAATGGAAATCTTCTAAATACAGCAGCTTTTTGTTGATTTAATAAAAAACGTGCATCTCCTGGATGAATTGGAGTAAGTGGTTTTTTGTTGGTATCAAGAACTAGAACAAAATTAGACATTTAAATTTCACCTTTTCAGGGTAATGTTTGCTTCAACCTTGTTATCTGAGCTTGTTATGCTAAATACACTATCCTTGCGGATTGTTTAATAAGTAGCAACATGGCAGGGGACTAGCGAATCCCAAGGTGTTATGACCTAGATAACGTTTACTCATGTTTTGAGTGGTTTGGTTCACATAAACTACAGATTACTCCGTTTATTTATGCTCTCATAGATATTAATTAATAATTCGTAATAGTCATGGGGGAACCAAACTACATAATTCCAAGAAAAAGTATAGCAACCGCCAAGGACGTTAGGACATAAACTGATCATAAAAGTTAGACCCCGAAAGGTTTTTACCCTACGGACCACGGACTAGCTATATTTGCCAAAAACGGTGTTTTTGGCAAAGTTAGAAAAGCGAGTTCTGATTTTTGGATAAAATCCAGGTTTAAAAGCTATATTATAGCAAAAATCGGCAAAATAAACTTATTCTCTGCCGAGTTTGCCATCTATTTTCGGGAAAGTTCAGGGGAAAACTTCTACATGAAATTAATTTTCATGGGTTTATTAATGAATGTAACGAAGCCTAAACCCAATAATGTGGAATTTTTGAGCTAAAATTTGAAATTCTTAGTGAATTTCGTGATTATTATCTTCGGTTCCTTGTAAAACAGCTTCAAAATTCATTCTCTGTTCCGCGTTCCGCAGAAAATAACCACTAATCATCGCGGAAGCAAGTAGCTGACCAAGACTTTCCCGACTGGTGGTAACTGTAATATCGAAGTGTTCTGAAGGTAAGTTACCTAATAATCCGATAATATTACGCTCCATCACCTGAAACACTTCAGAAGAAGTAGGTTTGGATAGTTGGGTAACTGTGTCCGGACTCAGAGATTTAACGTATTGCCACAGTAAGTTACTGGTTTCTGACTCACCGTTAAAAAATTCTGAGACTTTATTGGATCTGTTACTCATGTTGTACCTCCTGTACTAACACTAATAGCTGTAGTGTAGTGTTTGCCACTTGAATAGTAAATGCCTGTTTTTTATTTAATTTAACTGGCTATCGACTGTTCCTATCAATTAATGTAACAGTCTCATTACCACTTTGCAGTCGGTGGAACCGTACCTACAGTAGCGTATTTTCTCGTCTCAACACAGTATTTGTTTTGCATCAGCATTTTCTGATAGAGGCGCGATACATGGCCTGTAGCAGTTCTCGGCTTGGTGGGGTACAAAGAAGAGTTAATGAACCACAGATAAACACAGATAAACACAGATAAACACAGATAATTTTGTACCTCAGTAGAAATGGAAAGGCTGTATCTACAGTCTAGGGAACAAGAGAAAATAGATTATCCCGTGGGATGGGCATCCTGCCCGTCTTGATTCATAAGCAGCTAAGATGCCTGTTCCACAAGGAAATTTGCAATACTTTTTGATTTGTCAGTTCCTTAACTGGCTAAATATTCGTTCATGCTGGCTTTAGATTTGCGAAGTTTGGTTAAGGCTTCGCGTTCGATTTGGCGGACTCGTTCGCGGCTGATGTTCAGGATATCACCTATTTTTGCCAGCGTTAGAGCTTGTCCATCCAGTAACCCAAAGCGTAATTTAATTACTTCTTTTTGTTGCGGCGTGAGTTCCTCCATCAGACGCTCTAAGTCATAAGATAAAGAAGATTGCATGACAAATTCTTCTGGAGAAGCGCCTGGATCTTCCAACATTTCTCCCAGTTCGGTGTCGTAGTTGTCACCTAACCGCAAATCTAAGGATAGGGGTAAACGCGCTCTTTCTAGATACTCTCGCACCTGCTTTGGTGTTAAGTCTAATTCTTGAGCTAGTTCAGCTGCTGAAGGTGCGCGTCCTAGCTGCTGAGATAACTGGCGCTGTGCCTTTTTAATTTTATTTAGTTTTTCGGTAATGTGTATTGGCAATCTAATTGTACGGGCTTTTTCAGCGATCGCTCTGGTGATGGCTTGACGTATCCACCAATAAGCATAGGTGGAAAATCTGTAGCCTTTGGTGGGGTCAAATTTTTCCACACCGCGCTGCATTCCGATACTACCTTCTTGAATTAAATCTAGTAGGTCAACGTTGCGCTTAATATACTTTTTGGCTACGGATACAACTAGACGCAAATTGGCTTCTACCATCTTACGTTTAGCAGTTTCACCGTCGGCGATCGCATCGTTCAACTCTGCTACTTCTAAATTTGCGGCTAAAGCCCACTCCTCCAGACTCGGTTCACGACCTATCTGATTGATAAGAGAATCCCTGACTTCATGCAATATCCGGGAAAATTGCACTTGTTTACCATACTGGATTTCCTCCTCGTGGGTTAAGAGTGGCACACGGCCAATCTCACGCAGGTAAGTCCGCACGAGGTCTGTGGCTGTCTGAGCGGTCTTCATGGCGCTACTCTTTGGTAATGATGGATTTGGCGGTGGAGTCATTAACTGATAGATGCTGCTGCGAGGTGTTACCCAGTTAGACTGAGAACCTGTACTCAGGGTTGCAATTTACGCGTCGGACATTCTCGGCTGCTCATATAATCAAACAAATTTAAGGGCTTGACTGCCAGACGCTACAATAATTGTTCATTTTTTACAAGTGTCTCAGGTGAAATAAAACGTAATAAACAAAAAGTTTATGTATTCTAGATTATTAATAATTGTAACCTTTATGAGAAAAAATGGAAAGACCTGTAGCTCTGATTTTTTTTAGCTACTGTACAGGGAGAGGAAAAGACAGAAGCTCCTGACCGATGTAAAAATCCGCACATTTTTTCTTATTTAAACCTGGCAAGGTCGGCGCTATCGAGTCAGGTGACACGAATAATCATGGGTCGCACCATTCAAATCTCTATCGGACTCAAACCCAAAGACACCACCGCTCAAGCCTGTTTGTGTGAGGAACAGAGATAATTTTTGCTGACCACAACTATAGCAAGGTTTACTACTGAAATGAAATCTATCCACGACTATCAACTGGCTACCTCTAAATAAAAGGCACTGACTTTTACCAAAGGACTTGTACTACCGTTTCCGAGAAAATAATCCTGCCATCACACTTGGTAATCTTTTATTCAGAAAATAATAATTCCTCATATTTGTTAACATATCTCAATGCAAACAATAATTATGCTTCTATAATAATCGCTTAATTTTTGTTGTAAATACCGCTTAATGCAGATTAACCAAAGAAGATGGGGTAAATTGCCATTTGAATTTTCCCCCATAGTTCTAAACTTTAGCCGCCAAGTCCAGTGTCCTCATACTTTCTAAGCTTTTAGCCTAGTTCCATAACCTGACAGTAATCTTGGATAACTTTTACGTCTAAAGTAGTAGTTTGTAGTGAATGGATAGCGGCTACTGTGGCTCTGGCTCCGGCGATAGTAGTAATAATGGGGATTTTGTATGCTAAAGCTGTGCGCCGGATCAGCCTAGCATCAGTTTGGGCTTCTTCCCCTGAAGGGGTGTTAATGATCAGTTGAATTTTCTGATTTTTAATCGCATCGAGGACATGGGGACGACCTTCATGAAGTTTCAACACTAACTCCACATCTAAGCCGTTTTCCTGAAGGACACGGCGTGTACCTAATGTAGCCATGACCGTAAATCCCAATGTCATCAGTTCCTTAACTACATTAACTGCATCGGATTTATCGCGATCGCTCATGGAGACAAATACAGTACCTTTGAGGGGTAAAAACTCACCAGCTGCTAATTCTGCCTTAGCAAACGCCCGCCCAAAGCTGCTGTCGATTCCCATCACCTCACCAGTAGAGCGCATTTCTGGCCCTAATATTGTATCAGTTCCAGGGAATTTATTAAAGGGTAATACTGCTTCTTTGACAGCAATATGAGCAGGAATCACTTCTTCGGTAAAGTTAAGCTCCTCTAAAGTTTTACCCGACATAATTAAGGATGCGACCTTTGCCAAAGGTATCCCGGTAGATTTAGACACAAAAGGCACTGTGCGGGAGGCACGGGGGTTAGCTTCCAGAATGTACACTTGAGGAGAATAACCTTGTGCGCCCACCACAGCAAACTGAATGTTCATCAATCCCACAACTGATAAGGCTTGGGCTAACTGCACAGTCCAAGTGCGGATTTGTTGCAGAACTGCTGGGGAGAGGGAAATTGATGGTAAGGAACAGGCAGAATCTCCTGAGTGAATTCCTGCTTGTTCAATGTGTTCCATGATGCCACCAATTACTACGCGTCCGGTATGATCGGCGATCGCATCGACATCGACTTCAATGGCATTTTCCAAGAACTTATCAATTAAAATGGGGTGTTCCGGTTCCACCAGCACCGCAAAAGTCATGTAACGTTCCAAATCCGTATCAGAGTAAACGATTTCCATCGCTCGTCCCCCTAACACGTAACTAGGACGCACAACTACCGGATAACCGATACGTTTCGCCACAATCAGCGCATCATCGTAACTGCGAGCGATTCCATTGGGCGGTTGAGCAATATTTAACTCATTCAGGATTTTCTCAAATCTTTCCCTATTTTCCGCCATATCGATAGAATCCGGCGATGTTCCCCAAATTTTGGTAGGAAGAGACGGGTGATTTTTGAGAAACTCTTCTAAAGGAACCGCCAATTTTAGGGGTGTTTGTCCGCCAAACTGAATAATTACGCCTACAGGCTTTTCAGCTTCGATAATGTTGATCACATCTTCTTTGGTCAACGGCTCAAAGTAGAGGCGATCGCTTGTGTCATAATCTGTAGAAACCGTTTCAGGATTAGAATTGACCATAATTGTCTCAAATCCTGCCTTTTTCAAAGCATAAGCAGCGTGACAACAACAATAGTCAAACTCAATACCCTGTCCAATGCGGTTCGGACCACCGCCCAAAATCATCACCTTGGGCTTGCTGGTGGGTAAAACCTCGGTTTCGTCTTCGTAGGTAGAGTAATAGTACGGAGTAAAAGCTTCAAACTCCGCCGCGCAGGTATCCACAGTTTTGTAAACCGGGATAACGCCTAATTCTTTGCGGTAACTGCGAACTTCATCTTCAGTAGTTTTCGTTGCAAAGGCAATTTGGCGATCGCTAAAACCATCACGTTTCACAGCATAAAACTGCTCTTTTGTCAACTGTGTTAAAGGTGTCCGCTTCAGGAACTTTTCCACATCCAGCAGTTGTTGTAATTTATCCAGGAACCAAGGATCAATAGCCGTAAGTTCGTAGATTTCCTCAGTACTTAACCCTAGTTGTAAAGCATGACGCACCGCAAAAATCCGGTCAGGATGAGGGGTTCGCAGTAAAGCGCGAATTTGTTCACCACTGGGTAACTTTTCGGATTGGTCACAACCCCAACCAGCACGCCCAGTTTCCAGAGAACGCAACGCCTTTTGGAAAGATTCATTAAATGTCCGCCCAATCGCCATTGCTTCACCCACAGACTTCATTTGAGTTGTCAGCACAGGGTCAGAACCGGGGAACTTTTCAAAAGCGAAGCGGGGGATTTTGGTAACTACATAGTCAATAGTCGGCTCAAAGGATGCGGGGGTTTGCTTGGTGATATCGTTTTTAATTTCATCCAACGTGTAACCCACAGCCAGTTTCGCCGCAATTTTCGCAATGGGGAAACCGGTAGCTTTAGAAGCCAAAGCCGAACTGCGAGAAACACGAGGATTCATCTCAATGACCACTACATCCCCAGTCACAGGATTAACCGCAAATTGGATATTAGAACCGCCAGTTTCTACCCCAATCTCGCGGATAATTTTAATTGCCATATCCCGCAGACGCTGATATTCTTTATCAGTCAAAGTTTGGGCGGGAGCGACGGTAATCGAGTCCCCTGTGTGAATACCCATCGGGTCAAGGTTTTCGATGGAACAGATAATCACAACGTTATCTGCTAAATCGCGCATTACTTCCAACTCGTATTCTTTCCAACCGAGTAAAGATTGGTCAATGAGAATTTGGGAAACAGGGCTAGCATCAATACCCACCTGCGCCATTTCCTCAAATTCTTCTTTGTTGTAGGCAATACCGCCACCAGTACCACCCATTGTAAAGGCAGGACGAATAATGAGGGGATAAGTCCCAATTTTTGCGGCAATTTCCTTAGATTCTGCTAAAGATGAAGCTGTACCACTAGGACAAACAGCCACCCCTATTTTAGCCATAGCCTCGTTAAACAGTTTGCGATCTTCGGCTTTCTCTATCGCTGGTAACTTTGCGCCAATTAATTCGACGTTATACTTATCTAAAGCGCCATTTTTCGCCAAAGCTACAGCCAGATTTAAAGCCGTTTGTCCTCCCATTGTGGGTAGCAGAGCATCAGGACGTTCTTTTGCAATCACTTTTTCCACGAAATCCGGTGTTAGCGGCTCAATATAGGTACGGTCAGCCGTTTCTGGATCGGTCATAATCGTTGCCGGGTTAGAATTGACTAACACCACTTCATAGCCTTCTTCTCGCAGCGCTTTACAGGCTTGAGTCCCAGAATAGTCAAACTCACAAGCTTGTCCGATGACAATAGGACCAGAGCCTAACAGCAGTATTTTATGGATGTCTTGACGGCGGGGCATAGTCGTTGGGTTAGAGTAAGAGAATACAAATCTTGATTATTTTACGGGTCTTTACCCTCGGTCATATTATTTCTTATTAAGTTTTCCAGGTTTGAGTTAGCACAGACCTTGGTGTTGCTCATTTGGAAACTAGCTACAGTGTATCAGTGCTGTAGACATCGCCACCTGTGTTCAGCCAATTCCTACGGGAACAGTACAAAGCTTTGATTATTTACCTGAAAATTGCTGTAATTAAGAATTAGTATAAACTACAGCACCTTGCAAGTAAGTGAAGTATATATTTTAATATTCTATATCTTGTGGGTCTGGGCAAAGATACCCGCATAGTACCTACTCAGATGAAATGTCATCTACTTAGGACTTACGCAATAACTCTCTGCAACCCTCTTTCCTTCGTGTCCTTCGCGTTCTTCTCCCAAGGGGAGACGCTACGCGAATGTGGTTCGTTTTTTCATGATTTTGCGTAAGTCCTGCTACTATAAACATTTTTTACTTATTCTCAGTAATTATATGCTTTTTTTAGCAAATAGTTGTTATGTGAACTAACTATAGGAATCCGGTTTGATTTATGAACAAATTAAGTATAGTAGGGTGCGTTAGGATGAAATCCGTAACGCACCATTATTAAGGCTTTGGTGCGTTACGCTGCGCTAACACACCCTACGTGTTTGTTCAATAATCAAATAGTAGTCCTATATATAATCAACAGGACTTACGCAAAATATCTCTTAAACCTTCTTTCCTTCTCCCAAGGGGAGACGCTAAAGCGGTAAGCGAAGCTATGCCGAAGGCTTTACGTGTTCTTCTCCCAAGGGGAGAGGCTAGCGCCAACGTTCCTTCTCCCAAAGGGAGAGGCTAGCGCCAACGTAGTTCATTCCTTCGTAACGTGTGCGTAAGTCCTAATGAAATAAATAATTATTTATTTCATTAAAATTTGAATAGCTGTGTAATTTCCAGATTTCAACTTAATAGAAATTTTTCTAACTAGCTAATTGCCAATATTTTCTAATATTTATGGAATTTATTTTTATTTATACCAACTTTATATAAAGCTGGGCTTTATTTTCCTGTATTTCCCAATACCTATGTCTACAAAACAAAGCTTACGCCAGAAAATGAGTTTAGATTAAAAATGGCAGAGAGTAGTGAAAATACCCCTGCCATTTTTATATTTTTTTAAGGTTTAAGTCTGCCAACTTTTCCCTCAGTGTAGACTTCACCAAACTCAAATGATCACAATACTAATTTTAAGCAGGTTGGACAAATCCTAAAGTTAAGCTATCTTTAGCCAAGAAGTGACCTAAGTGGTAAGCTCTTTCTTCAGTTTTTACCAGAATTTGCTCGTATAGATAGCGTGTACCACGGTCGCCCAAACTCTCTGCTTGAGAGGCTTGACGACGAATCACGTTAATCATCGCTTGTTCTGCCGCTAAGTCATTTTCTATCATTTGGCGGCAAGAATATACACCGTCGGGTTCTGCTTCAAAACAGGTTAATTCTGCTAATTTGCTAAAACTAGCGGCTGGCACACCACCCAGTCCATTTAACCGCTCGCCAATTTCATGGATATGATCTTGTACTTGCTTGTAGCTGTCGCTAAAGAATTCATGCAGTGAGTAAAACTCTGCACCTTCCACCACAAAATGATGCTTTTGGTACTGTAAGTATAGTGCTTGGAAGCTAGCTAATACAACATTAAAACCTTCAGTGACTGGAGCTGTTACACTGCGATCTAGCAATACAGGATTGTCATAAACCTGACCAAAATTCTGTAATAAAGTTTGTGTATCAGACATTGTTCTCCTCGCTTTTTAACAGTGATGGCTTTTAACTGCTTATCTTTTACATATTAACATTTAAAAAAGAAAAGCAAGCTTAATTAATATCCAAGATTTTGAATTTTCCTGTCACCAAAAGTACAATTTTTCCTCTTTAGGATGAGGATTCTATTCCCCATCGTTTAGTGCTTCGTGGCGACTAATGAGAATATTTTGAAATTATTTTATAAATCGCAAAATCTTTACAGCTCACCTCCGCCTAACTTTCCTTTTCTGTATGAGCAAAAAAGGTAGATTTCTCACATCCTCCCAGGTATGGGAAATGGGACATTGAGAAAGAATTTAGCTGGTATTTTGAGATATTCGCTCGTCCCCAGGGCGAGTTTATGAAGAATTTCGACGAACCACAGACTCATTGCTTGAACCCACCCCTACCCACATCCAGATTCATAACCGGAAATTATCAGCAAGTTTTGATATTTTTTCTTAAAACAATTGAGAAATGTTTGCACTTAAGTTATGCTGGTCTAAAGAGGCTGTATTCCCAAGGTTTGTAAAATTTGGGGTTTAAGGCACTGTAGTTATTGCAATTTCGTCGCACGTTGAGGGCTAGTCTCTTGAAACCGTTAAGTTCAGAAATCGAGAAAAATTTTGTGGTCGGGTTAGGGGTAGACTGGGCAGACAGATGGCAAGTCTATCAACGTTTACAGGAGCTAGATATTCCCTGTTGCTGCGAGGCTAACCAGCCCTTGAGGGTTGAAATTAACAATCCTTTGGCAGTTTTTCAACTGTGGTCTGTAATGCAGCAATTAACAGCATCTCGACAAGAATTAATTTGTAATCTTGAAGATTGCTGGAAGAGTTGCTACCGAAAGTTTTGAAGTTTTGACCTATAACAGATATTCAGGCTTATTTAGTTAACAGGAGGTTAAGAAAAAATGAGTGCATCTTACAGTACAAACAACTCAGAATTTTGCCTAGAAGGAAGATTTATTGATTTTGTAATTAAAGATGGCTACAAGCTAAAGGGCTTGTTGTTGGGAACTTCTGAGGGTGAATGTTATGTTAAACTCGCGAAGCATTTACAGGCGGCTTTTGACTTGCGTTTACCACCGGGGACTTGGCTGCAAGTTGTTGGTTATAAAAAGCATGATATAAAAAAAGATAAAGTTACCTTGAAAGCCGAGCGTGTGGTGGCTGCACGTTCTGAGATAGGGAGAGCTGCAATTGTTACTCCAGTACAGGAACCGCCAGCAATGGAAACGGCTAAGACAAAACCAGCTAAGAATAAAGAGACTATTTTGGTCTGTCAAAAGTCTGATTGTATGAAACGTGGCGGTAAAGCTGTTTGTCAGGCTTTGGAGGCGGCTTTAAGTAATCGCGGTTTGGAAGACCAAGTGACTATTAAAGGTACTGGTTGCATGAAAAAATGTAAGGCTGGCCCTAATATAGTGATGCCAGACAAAACCCGCTATAGTCGTATTCCATCTACACAAGTTCCGGCAATTATGGATAAGCATTTTGCCGACATTAGGGAAGAAGAACAGCCAGAGAATTGCTCAGAAGTGGTAGTCCACCACGGGAAATTTTGCTGAAACTGCTGGTAGATTTTTGATTTTTTATTGAGAAAGTTTAATAACTATTTATTTTCTGTTTTTTGTGGTGTGCGATCGCCTTGAAAACCATTGTACAATTTAGGCGATCGCTTAACCTGGAACCCCACCATGATTTTGAGAAACTCGGAAACCCCACCCCCAGCCCCTCCGGTGCAAGCGAGGAGGGGAGCAAGAGTGTTTTTAGATGACGGCTATACAATCAATTTCTACTAAAACATTCTTTGGTAGGCGTGAAACCTGCACACAAGCACGAGCGGGGGCTGTTTCTTCAGGAAAATATTTCGCATAAATCGCATTGACTGCGGCAAAATCATTCATATCAGCTAAAAATACTGTGGTTTTGACCACGTTGTCAAAGGTTGCACCAGATGCAATCAGAATAGCCTCCATATTAGCCATTACCTGCTCCGTTTGCTTATTTATGTCATCCGTGTAGACGACATCACCGAGGCGGGGGTCAATGGCAATTTGACCAGCTACGAAGATCATTTTACCCGAAGCGGCGATCGCTTGATTATATGGTCCCACTGGAGCCGGTGCGTTATCAGTCCGAATTACTTCACGAGTCATAAATATCACTTTTTCTAATAATGTTTCTGGCTGGACAATTTCCCCCTCAGAGGTTGTTGGCTGGTAAACTTGCCCGTCAGGCATTATCGCACCAGTGAGGTCTGCATTTTTGAAAGTTGCACCGTAAATATTGGCTCCAGTTAAATTCGCCTTTTTCAGATTTGCACCATCAAAATTTGCCAGCATTAAATTTGCATTAGAAATATTGGTTCTTTCTAAATTTGCTCCTTGGAAACAGGCTTCTTGAAGATTTGCTTGTTCTAGGGATACTCCAACTAAATCCGCCTCAGTTAAATTTACCCCTGATAAATTAGATTTCTCCAGACTGACTCCCCGAAGTTGAGCTTTTTGGAGATTGGCATTTTCAAATAATGCGTTAGTGAGATTAGCCTGTGTCAAGTTTGCTTGTGTTAAATCTGCCCTAAAAAAAATTGCCTCTTTCAAATATGCGAAGCTTAAATCCGCACCACTAAGGTCAGCCCAACTCAAATTCAGCGAACCGCCCTGAATTTTGCTCAAGTTAGTACATTTTAAAGATGCCCTAGATAGATTTGCTTCCCAAAGATGAGCTTTTTTTAGTGTTGTTTCACTTAAATCTGCTCCACTCAAATTTGTTTTGTATAGGTCTATCTCATTTAACTTTGCACCTTTTAGGTCTACTCCACTTAAATTTACTTCTTTAAATTTCCGTTCTCCTGCGGCATATTTCTCCAACAATTCATTAGCATCCATAACAGCACCCTAAAATACCACCAACCCAGTATAATCGCAGAAATTCTCTCTTCTCTTGGCGTACTTGGCGACTTGGCGGTATGCGCTACGCGCACGCTACGCGAACGTTAATCAAAACCCAACCTCGGACGCAGCCCATAATGCCGATATTGCCAATAATCCCGCAGAATGCGATCGTGGTCAAAACATAAATTACTCGGAACACGCCAAGACTCAAAAACGGCTATATTCTTAGCATCATCACCCGCCATTGGTTCACCCGATGCAGTTGCCAAAAACACAATACTGATAGTATGCTGACGGGCATCCCGGTTAGGGTCAGAATAGACCAAAAACTGTTCAACCAACTCCACCTTTAAACCCGTTTCCTCGTCAGCTTCCCGCCGCGCCGCCACTTCCACAGCCTCACCATAATCAACAAAACCACCAGGAATAGCCCAACCCAAAGGAGAATTATGACGCTCAATTAACACTATCGGTCGATGTGGTCGATCCACCAACTCAATGATGATATCAACCGTGGGTGCAGGATTTCTATAAGTCATAATTATTAGTCATTAGTCCTTGGTCATTAGTCATTAGGGTAAAATCTCCCTCATTTCGCCATATCATTCCATCTGGCAACAGCTTTCAATGTTGACCTGAGCATGATAAATTCAATGGGATAACTTGTTTCTATATTTGAAGTTAAATATGCCTTTTCCTAGAGCCAGTGGTATTTTGCTGCATCCTACATCTTTTCCCAGTCGATTTGGTATTGGCGACTTAGGCTTAGAAGCCTATAAATTTATTGATTTTCTCAGAGAAACTTACCAGCAATATTGGCAAGTCTTACCATTAGGACCGACTGGATACGGAAATTCTCCCTATGCTGCATATTCAGCAATGGCGGGAAACCCCATGCTCATCAGCCCAGAACAACTGCAAGAACAACGTTTACTCGCTGAAGAGGACTTTGCTAATTTACCAGTATTTAACGAATCAAAGGTAGAATACGACCAAGTAAACGCAATCAAGATTGCATTACTCAAAAAAGCTTGCGATAATTTTCAAGTTCAAGCTACACCTTTACAAAAAAAAGAATTTGCCGGTTTTTGTGAGAGCAAAGCCTATTGGCTCGATGACTACGCCTTATTTATGGCGATCAAAGATGCTAATAATAATACCAGTTGGCATACATGGGAGAAGGAAATTGTCAAGCGCGAATCAGCAGCAATAGATCAAGCTAAGGAAAAATTAGCGGCTGAAATTTATTATTATAAGTTTGTGCAATTTGAATTCTTCCGCCAGTGGTCAGAACTCAAAACTTATGCCAACATGAGCGGGATTCACATTATTGGCGATATTCCTATCTATGTAGCCCAAGATAGCGCTGATGTCTGGGCGCACCCCCATATCTTTTGTTTAGATGAAGAGACTAGAGAACCGGCGTTAATGGCGGGAGTTCCACCAGATTACTTTAGTGAAACTGGTCAATTATGGGGAAATCCGGTTTATAACTGGGAAGCATTACAAAAACAAGACTTTAACTGGTGGCTGGGTCGTTTTGAAGCGATGCTGGACTATATAGATGTGATTCGCATTGACCACTTCCGGGGGTTTGAAGCTTATTGGGCTGTGGAACAAGGAGAAGAGACAGCCATGAATGGAGAGTGGATGAAAGCCCCAGGAGAGGAATTATTTGATGCGATTAAAGCTAAATTGGGGACGCTACCCGTTTTAGCGGAAGATTTGGGAGTAATTACCCCAGAAGTAGAAGCGCTGCGGGATAAGTATGAATTTCCGGGGATGAAGGTTTTGCAGTTTGCGTTTGGTTCTGATCCTGGTAATTCGTTTTTACCTTTCAACTACACACGCAATGCTGTAGTTTATACGGGAACTCACGATAATGATACAACTGTCGGCTGGTTCAATCAAGCTAACGATTGGGAAAAGCGTAATTTATTACTGTATTTAGGTTGCATCAGTGATGAAGGTATCCACTGGGATGTAATTCGCCTAGCTTTGAGTTCTATCGCCAATCAAGCCATTATTCCTTTGCAAGATATTTTAGGTTTAGGAACCGAGGCGCGGATGAATTTTCCCAGCACTGCTGAAGGTAACTGGGGTTGGCGTTATCAGCCGTCTTTGTTGACAGCAGAATTGGGCGAGAGGCTAAAAAATCTGACTCAACTCTATGGACGCGCACCCCAGCAGAAATAAAAATGACTGGAAGGGGAACAAATTTTCCCGTCCCCAGTACCTAATTCCTAGTCCTCATCTGCTCAAGGACTAGGTTTAGCACCAATTTTGATTTCTCTTTCTTTTCCTGGTTCTCCCATGCGTTGAGCTTCTTGCTGATTGACACTCATCAACACACTACCTGCATTGTTGGTTTTGACTGTTAATTCTTGTTGAGCTTTCCAAGTACGCTGAGTTCCTTTGGGGAGAACGCCTTCAAACTCGGTTTTACCATCAGCTACTATGCGAATCCAGGATGAAGCTTTCAAGGTGACACCAATATGTACTGACTCACTGCTATTGGTGGTATTCGAGGTGTCGCTCACAGGCTGTAATTTGCCTGATAGTGGGGAATTTAATTGATTTGAGTCTGGGTTTAAAACCGTGTTTTGTCCTGGCTGTTGATTACTGTCGCTCAGAGCCGTATTCTTCAGTAACTGAGATAAGCTACTTACAGAGCATACAATTACAAATATGTAAAGTAAGTAAAGGTGAAGAGGACGTAGTAAACCAATTGAATAATGTCTCAGGGGACGTAGTGGTGGGGTAACTGATTTATTTTTGGCATTAGGCGGTAAACTCACTGGTTGATAACCCAGAGGAAAACTTTTGGCAAGTTCCACACCATTAAAGCCTAATGCATCGGCAAATTGCCTGATTAAACCCTGAATATAAACTGGTTCTGGTAGATCATCTAATTTCCCTTCTTCAATGGCTTGTAACAACCGCAGGGGAATTTTGGTCAAAATGACCATTTCTTCTAGTGATGAACCCCGTTCTTGGCGAGAAGCCGACAGGAGAGCGCCCAGTTCTGCTAATTTTTGCGATTGTTGTTGTTTTAATGAAAGTTTGGGCTGTTTTTTATGTTTACTTTTTAGCCATTTCATGCTTTTGTTGCGCTCCTGACCTCTGATGAATCTTTAATTGGTAGATGCTTAATATGCTCTTGCAAAAAGCGAATTTCAGCACTTTTAAGAGAACGATAATTACCTTCACCTAAAAAGGGTAATTTTGGCATTTGTAATTGAATTGGACCGATGGAAGTACGATGTAGCTGAATGACTGGATATCCCAACTGTTGGGCTACACGGCGAATTTGTCGGTTTCGTCCCTCCTTTAAAACTATTTCTAAATGACTATTTTTTGCAAGACTTTCGATTAAATGCACTTTAGCCGGACGTGTTTTTCTCCCTTCTAAGACCACACCTTTACGCCACATTTCTAGAACTGCTTCGCTGGGATGTCCCTTGACTAAAACCTGATATGTCTTAGGAATACTGTGACTCGGATGTGTGAGTCCAAATGTCAGGTCTCCATCATTTGTCAAGATTAATGCTCCTGTTGATTCTGCATCTAAACGACCAACTGGGTGCAAACCTGAACCTTTGCGTAATTCTGGGGGGAGTAAATCCAAAACAGTTTTTCTTCCTTGTGGGTCGTAGCAGGTGGAAACTACCCCTGCTGGTTTGTGTAGCAATAGGTATATTAAAGGTGGCCTTTGTTGAGCATATACTGGCTTACCATCTACTGATATTTTATCTCTCTCTGGGTCAACTTTTTGACCTAAATGTGCCAATACGCCATTGATACGCACACGCGATCGCCGAATCATTTCTTCTGATTCGCGACGTGAGGCAATACCCCATTGAGCTAGAATTTTTTGTAACCGTGCCTCCATTTTGGAATTAGTGTGTATGGTTTGAAGTTCTTAGATAATAAACATAAATAATATTTTGGTTTTGTGCTGAGTAGTCATAGATGTTAGATTGAGAGCTTATTTCAGTTCAATTAGTGGTTGAGTCAAGACTCATCAACAGAGTGGTGAAATGCCTAAGAAAGATTCCCCAAGAAACAATTCACACAAAATCCGCATCATTACAAACGTGCTGACAACAGCGCTCAAGCTGTGGTTGAAGTCACAAGTTAGCCAAGTATCGCAGTTAGAAGTTGAGATCAAAGCGAGCGATCGGCAAATTCTCTCTGGTCGTATTCCTTGGGTATCTATTATTGCCAGTCATGCCGTATATCAAGGCCTTAATATTACACGAATTCAACTCGTTGCCGAAAATATTCAGGTGAATATAGGATCAATACTCAAAGGACAACAACTAAAACTATTAGAAACAGTCCCAGTGGTGGGTAATTTGATCGTCGAGGAAAAGGATCTCAATAGTTCTCTGTCATCTAATTTATTATTTAGTGCCTTAAATGATGTAGTGTGGAAAATCTTACCAGAATTTTCTTTAAAATCCCAGCAAATTTCTTGGCAAAAAATAATACTTGCTAATCATCAAATAATACTTAATGCTATTCTATCACCCACCAGTGAACCTACGCCTCTTGAGATGTATGTAAATTTAGACTTAATTAGCGGTCATGAGTTGAACCTAGAAAAAATTCAAGTCATCCAAAAGGAAGTACCAATTTTCCAGGATGAGCAGAGTTATCATCTGGATCTTGGCTCAGATGTCGATATTCAAGAACTCAGTTTGACCCCTGGTAAGCTGGTGTGCCAAGGAAGAATTAATGTGAATCCTTGAGGGGAGTCAGAATTAGCTAGGGGCGGGTTTAAGCAGTGAGCCTGTAGTCCGCGTCAAATTATGAATAAACCCGCCCGCACAGAAGTAGGTAGAGGCGGGTTTACAGATATGATTCAATATCAATGAGGATATGAATAAACCCGCTCGTACTAAGCAGTCCCGGTGTCCCTAAACTTCAGATATCTGTGAGCAACGGTAATAGCAGTGTGACAAAATAGTAAACCAAGGGAGCTGTAAAGATATAACTATCAGTGCGGTCTAAGATGCCACCATGACCGGGTATTAACTGCCCTGAATCTTTAACCCCAGCATCACGCTTGAGCATAGACTCGGTGAGGTCACCTAAAAGACTGGCAATACCAATGAGTAAACCTAACGCTACACCAGTGAAGAGGAATTTTGGGAATTGCAGATAATAGGCTCCTGCTAAGGCGACGGCGATACTAGCAGTAATCCCAAAAACTGCACCTTCAACGGTTTTTTTGGGACTGATGTCAGATAAACGGGTTTTCCCAAAGAATTTGCCAATAATGTAAGCACCAATGTCAGCAGCCCAAATACAGAAAAAAGTCAGGACTGTCAAAGTCAAGCCTTGTGGTAAAGATGCAAAACCTTTTTGCTGTAAGTTGAAAATATTTGTCCAATCGGTAGGCCAGTAACCACCGAAAGGAAGATTGCTGTTGGCTAAACTACCAAGAGAGCGTAATCGTACCCAGTAACTTGATAAGTAGCCCACATAAAAGAGTCCCATAATCGAAGCGGAAATATCGGCAATAGTTGCCATTTTCGGCTGAAATAGGAGATAAAAACAAATCAACGTCCCAGCTATTGGCATGACAGCATCAGCCAAAGTTTCATTAAAGTTACAAATCACCAGTAAGGCTTGGCTGACAAACATGGTGGTTTTAGCAGCCGGAAAAATACCTCTAGCTCGTACCAAATTAAAATATTCTTCTTGACCTAAAAACACGACCACCGCAATGGCGAGAGTAAAGTACCAACCACCCAAAAGGGTTGCCAGCAGAGCAAGGGCGATCGCTATAATTCCACTAATAATTCGAGACCAAGGCATATAATTATTTTGAATGAGGTATTGGGGATTGGGGATTGGGAATATGTTATTGGCTATTGGTCTAGGAAAAACAAAACTTTTCGTCCCTAGTCCCTAGTCCCCAGTCCCTAGTAGGGGAGTGTTTACAGATATGATTCAACATCAACTGTGGATATTAATAAACCCGCTCCTACTACCTAGTCCCTAGTCCCCAATCTAGTCTAGTTTCTCACCACTCAGGATAAAAATTGGATCAACAGCTGCAAAGGTTTGAGAAAAGCCGCGCGTCTCTAAGCGGTTAACCGCAGATTGGACGACTTCAATATTTCTCGCTCGCAGCATGGAGAAGCTTTGAGAAATAGCATACAAGCCTTCTAGATTAGCAGCTGTGGCGACAACTCTTCCTGATGGGGGCAAATAATGCCATACGGTTGACAAAATATCCTGTATGGGTTTTCCACCTTCAATGCAAACGCGGTGAGGGGCTACTTTGAGATCATGCAAACACTCTGGGGCGTTACCTTCAATTACTTGCACATTTTTGACTTCAAAGCGATCGCAGTTGCGCTTAATTAATGTGGCTACATCTTCATCTCGTTCCACTGCAATAATCTGTCCACTAGGACACAACAGACCAGCTTCTACGGGAATTGTCCCCGTTCCCGCCCCAATATCCCATAATACTGAATCCGGTTTGAGCCGCAGTTGGGAAATCAATAATAGCCGAACTTCTCGCTGAGTGAAGGGAATACCAGGTAAATGCTCAAACAATTCATCCGGGATACCAGGGGTAACATAAGGCCAAAGTTGGGAAGGCATAGAAATACACAATTATACTAAAGATATCAGCTTGCCCAATTTGACAAGCTATCAGCTAAAAAAGCGTTTAAACACAGCGTTATCAGCAATCATCATGGTCAGCGAAATCTTAGGCGATTCGCCTCAAGGCGATAGCTTCGCTTCACGCTACGAAGTCCAGCAGCTATTGGGCAAAAAATCAGGGCGGCGATCGCTATTAGCTAAAGATCAAGTCACTGGGGAATTGGTAGTTGTTAAGTTACTTTCGTTTAACAGTGACTTTGAATGGGATGATCTGAAGCTGTTTGAGCGTGAAGCCGAAACCTTAAAATCTTTGTCTCATCCCGCCATTCCTCGCTATTTAGACTATTTTGAAGTAAATTCACCTACTATTAAAGGATTTGCTTTAGTACAGAGTTACATCCCGGCGCAAACCTTAGAAAAATATCTACAAGCTGGGCGGACTTTTACCGAAGCTGAAGTTAAACAAGTCGCCACAGCCGTTTTAGAAATTCTGATTTATCTACATGGGTTACATCCGGCTGTGATTCACCGTGATCTTAAGCCTAGCAATATTTTATTGGGTGAGCGTTCTGGGAATAGTGTTGGTCAAGTTTACCTAGTAGATTTTGGTTCAGTACAAACTGTCCTTGCGGCTGAAGGGGGAACGAGAACTGTAGTGGGAACTTATGGTTATATGCCTCCAGAGCAATTTGGTGGGCGAACAGTTCGGGCTTCTGACCTTTATAGTTTAGGTGCAACTTTAATTTATTTAATCACAGGAAAGCATCCCGCCGATTTACCTCAAAAAGATTTTCGCATTCAATTTGAGCAACTAACTCATCTGAGTCCCGGTTTAACTCGCTGGTTACAGTGGATGACTGAACCAAGTTTGGAACGGCGGTTTAGTTCTGCTGTGGAAGCTTTAAACGCTTTGAATGAGTCAGATTTGAGCAGTCCCTATGCTTTAAATATTGTCAAACCTGCTGGGAGTAAAATTCAACTCACCAAGAATTGGGGTCATCGTTTAACTCGTTGGTTACAGTCGATGACTGAACCAAGTTTGGAACGGCGGTTTAGTTCTGCTGTGGAAGCGTTGAAAGCTTTGAATGAGTCAGACTTGAGCAGTCCCTATGCTTTAAATATTGTCAAACCTGCTGGGAGTAAAATTCAACTCACCAAGAATTGGGATTATTTAGAAATTTTGATTCCACCAGTTGGCTTTAAGCCATCGATGCTATCCACAGGTTTTTTTGTGATTGTCTGGAACTCCTTTATCCTCTTGTTTATAATTGCCTTGCTTTTTGTCTCTTTTCCTGAAAACATAATTCCTCTTGTGATCTTACTTGTTTTTCTGTGGGCTGGCCTTTTCATGTTATGGAATTTATTGTTTGATTTATTTGGCAATATTAGACTGAGCTTAGATGACCAGGAAATTTCCTTGGCATATGAGCTATTCCCATTCCAATTTCATCGTCCCCAACCAGCCCCCAGAAGCCATATTACGAAACTTGTTTATTTGCCTAGACACTTTACTAAAGACTCTCAAGGTGATATAATTCCTGTGCCGGCGCAGTTAGAGATTTGGGCGGGAGTACAAAAGTATCAGCTTAATGTCAATTCTGGTAGTATTCAATCTGAAGCGGAACTGGAATGGCTAGCCCATGAATTAAGTAATTGGTTAAGCTTAGAAATAACCCAATAAGTAGTGTTTTAAATCTAGCGTTATCAGCAATCATCATGGTCAGCGAAATCTTAGACCACCGCTACGAAGTCCAGCAGCTATTGGGCAAGAAATCAGGGCGGCGATCGCTATTAGCTAAGGATCAAGTAACTGGGGAATTGGTAGTCATCAAGTTACTCTCGTTTAACAGTGACTTTGAATGGGATGATCTGAAGCTGTTTGAGCGTGAAGCCGAAACCTTAAAATCTTTGTCTCATCCCGCCATTCCTCGCTATTTAGACTATTTTGAAGTAAATTCACCTACTATTAAAGGATTTGCTTTAGTACAAAGTTATATCCCCGCGCAAACCTTAGAGCAATATCTACAAGCTGGGCGGACTTTTACCGAAGCTGAAGTTAAACAAGTCGCCACAGCCGTTTTAGAAATTCTGATTTATCTACATGGGTTACATCCGGCTGTGATTCACCGTGATCTTAAGCCTAGCAATATTTTATTGGGTGAGCGTTCTGGGAATAGTGTTGGTCAAGTTTACCTAGTGGATTTTGGCTCGGTACAAACTGTCCTTGCGGCTGAAGGGGGGACAAGGACTGTGGTGGGAACTTATGGTTATATGCCTCCAGAGCAATTTGGTGGGCGAACAGTTCTGGCTTCTGACCTTTATAGTTTAGGTGCAACTTTAATTTATTTAATCACAGGAAAGCATCCCGCCGATTTACCCCAAAAAGATTTTCGCATTCAATTTGAGCAACTAACTCATCTGAGTCCCGGTTTAACTCGCTGGTTACAGTGGATGACTGAACCAAGTTTGGAACGGCGGCTAAGTTCTGCTGAGGAAGCTTTAAAAGCTTTGAATCAGTCAGACTTGAACACTCCATACGCTTTAAATATTGTCAAACCTGCTGGGAGTAAAATTCAACTCACTAAAAATTGGGATTATTTAGAAATTTTGATTCCACCAGTTGGCTTTAAGCCGTCGATGTTATTTACAGCGTTATTTGCGATCGCCTGGAATTCCTTTATCTTCTTTTGGACAGTTGGCGCTCTTTTAGCCCCTTTTCCTGCTAACCTCCCCTTTGCTTTGTTCTCACTTCCCTTTTGGGGGGTTGGCCTTTCTATGTTGATGACTTTATTGCTGGGTTTATTTGGCAACATTAGACTGAGCTTGGATCAGCAGCAAATTTCCTTGAGATATGAGTTATTAGGATTTAAATTTCATCGTCCCCGACCAGCCCCCAGAAGCAACATTACGAAACTTGTTTATTTGCCTAGACATTTTACTAAAGACTCTGAAGGTCATAAGACTCCCGTGCCGGCGCAGTTAGAGATTTGGGCAGGAGTAAAAAAATACCCGCTTAGTGTCAATTCTGGTGCTATTCAATCTGAAGCGGAACTGGAATGGCTAGCCCATGAATTAAGTGATTGGTTAAGTATGGAAATTACCAGATAATGCTAATTTAATCTTTATAGACCCTTAACAGGCAAGACATTATGTTTGGACTGGGATTGCCGGAAGTAGTGATAATTGCCATAGTCGCCATTGTCATTTTTGGCCCTAAAAAGATTCCTGAATTGGGAAATGCACTGGGTAAAACCTTACGGGGTTTTAAGGAAGAATTGAACTCTGATGATGATGATGAAACTACTGCTGAACAAGAAAAGCAATAGCCAATGGTAGAGACGCGATAACCCCGTCTCTACTGTGTGACTAAAGTAAAGTATTGATTACAGAAGATGTCACCCCATTTTGGCTATCTGTGATGGTCGTGGAGGTATTTTGTTCTTGTACCTCCTCTGTCACTAAACCGCGCAGCTTGATTAATTTGATCGCTCGATTGACACTTTCTGGTAAAATTACCACCAGACTGTTATCGGGAGCCATATCTAAAGCTTTATTAATGGCGGCGGTTTCATCCAAAATCGACTCATAACGGCAATTTGGATTAACTTCGGTTATGCCTTGAGTAATCAAATTGGCGGCTGATCCCCGTGACCGTCCCCTGGTATCATCATCTTCTTTGACAATAATGTAGTCAAAAATATCTGCTGATAATTTACCCAAGGTGACAAAATCTTCATCACGGCGATCGCCAGGACCACCAACTACGCCAATGCGCTCTCCTGTAGTCCAATTACGGACAAAAGAACCCAAAGCTTCGTAACTGGCTGGATTGTGAGCATAATCTACTAAAGCGTGGTATTTCCCTAAATTAAATAAATTCATCCGTCCTGGCGTTTGACTCACCGAAGCACGGAATGTCTTCAAGCCAGCACGAATCTGCTCTATTGTGACGTTTTGGACAAAGGCTGCCAAACTAGCTGCTAAAGCATTAGCAATCATAAACGGCGCACGTCCACCCATTGTCAAGGGAATATTTTCTGCTCTTTCGATGCGGTGCGTCCAATCACCTTTGACAATTGACAGATAGCCATTTTCATAAACTGCGGCTACTCCTCCATTTTGGACGTGCTTCCGCACCAATTCCGAATCAGGATTCATTGTGAAGTAGGCAATATTAGCTTTGGTTCTTTCTGCCATGGCCGCAACGCGGTGATCATCAGCGTTCAGGACTGCGTAGCCATCAGGAAATACGGCTTCTGCGACGACACTCTTCAGGTTAGCTAACTGATCGATAGTATCTATATCGCCTATGCCTAGATGATCGGCTGCTACGTTCAACACTACACCGACGTTAGCCATTTCAAACCCTAGCCCAGAGCGGAGAATACCACCACGAGCCGTTTCCAGCACCGCTACTTCTACAGTTGGGTCTTCCAGAATCACATGGGCGCTTTGCGGCCCTGTATTATCTCCAGATTCAACTAAGTATTCACCGATGTAAGTCCCATCTGTTGTTGTATATCCTATTACCTTACCTGTCTGCTTGTAGATATGTGCTAACAGTCGAGTAGTAGTGGTTTTACCGTTAGTACCTGTGACACTCAAAATCGGAATCAGGGCGGAATGTTCGTGGGGAAACAGCATATCCATGACTGCTCCGGCAACGTTCCGGGGGGTTCCTTGACTGGGGGCAACGTGCATCCGGAAACCGGGGGCAGCGTTCACTTCCACAACCACAGCATCCATTTCGCGCAGAGGACGACTAATATCTGTAGTGACAATATCCAGTCCGGCGATATCCAAACCAATAATTTTGACGATCCTTTGTGCCAGCCAAACATTTTCTGGGTGGATTTCATCGGTGCGATCTATAGCACTACCACCTGTACTTAAATTAGCTGTTGCACGCAGGTAACAAATTACTCCCTTTGGTGGTATGCTATTGAGAGTGTAACCTTGCCTTTCTAACAGTTGGTAGCTGTTGCGATCTAGTTCAATTTTGGTGAGGATTTTATCATGACCTTCACCGCGATTTGGGTCTTGGTTTGTTTCGGAAATCAGGTCGCCAATGGTGGATCTGCCATTACCAACTACGTGAGCTGGTACGCGTTCGGCTACTGCTACGACTTTGCCGTCTACAACTAATACCCGATGATCTCGCCCAACGTAATAGCGCTCAATAATAATTGACCGAGAAACAAGTCTAGCTGCTTCGTAAGCTGCCTCAGCTTCATCCCAGTTTCTAATATCAATGGTAATACCACGTCCGTGGTTACCATCTGATGGTTTGATGACAATGGGATAGCCACCAACATATTCAATGGCTTCTTCTAGGTCGTCTAAAAAGTTGATTACCGTACCTCTGGGTACTGGCGCTCCAGCTGCGGCGAGAATGCGTTTTGTAGCTTCTTTGTCGCAAGCTAGTTCCACACCCAAAATGCCGGTTTTATTGGTCATGGTTGCCTGCATCCGCTTCTGATTCACGCCGTAACCCATCTGAATCAAAAAGCGGGCGCTCAATTGTATCCAGGGGATACCTCTTTTTTCGGCTTCTTTGACAATTGCTTCTGTGGAAGGCCCTAAAGAAGATTCACGCCATAGGTCTTTTAGGTCTAGGATGTCTTGTTCGAGTTCTGCTTTTGGATAACGACCTCTATCAACGATACTTTGGCACAGCCGCACAGCTGCTCGTCCAGCGTAGCGTCCCGCTTCCTCATTCAGGTACTCGATCACTACCTGGAAAATTCCAGGTGTGGCAGTTTCACGGGTGCGCCCGAAGCCTACGTGCATTCCAGCTAATTCCTGGAGTTCTAAGGCTACGTGTTCCACGATGTGACCCATCATGGTGCCTTCTTTGACCCGCATTAGAAAACCACCGCGACAGCCCGGCGAGCAATAGTGACCCTCCAGACTTGGTAGCGCCTCTACTAATCCTTCATAAAAGCCAGGGATTTCATTCGAGGGCATCTCGGCAAGGGTTTCTAAATCGAGGCGCATGACGATTAGCTTGTGGCGACGAATGCTCCAGTAGTTTGGGCCACGTAATGTCTGGATCTTGAGGATTCTCATGGGAATAGGTAGATGGAGATTCGGAACCAAAATTCTAGTTTCTTACTGAAATTGACCGCTAAACTGTTTATTATGAACAGTTTTTTGTTTTTCATGGTATCCTTGTGATTTTTATCCAGTAAGAAACCAAGTCAGCGATGTCTTCGGCTGCAAGTAACAACACAGGCTTTGAATGCGCCCAGTCTAAGGTGTCACCGACCATACTCTATTCCCTCAGCTGGAGATGCGATGCACCGCAGGCAATACAGTCCTCTGGTACAGGTGAAAGCGATCGCCATAGCTGAGGATGTGCAGTCGTAAATTATGCACAGTTAGAGGCTCATTCGCGCCGACATGAGGTTCATTGGTATGGGTAACTTCTGTGGGATCGACAATGGTGACACTGCCTTTACCCACAACTTGTAGCCAACCATCACGTTCAAATACGGCACAGGTATCTTCATCAATGCCAATACCTAGACGCTCAGGATGAGCTGCGATCGCACTAATCAGGCGACCCATGCGATTACGATTGTGAAAATGCTGGTCAACAATTACTTCCGGAATAAAACCCAAACCCGTTGCCATATCGACCAAGGAACGATTTGGAGTTTCACCACTACCACCGCCAGCAATCATGTGATGTCCCATGACAGCAGCCCCCGCACTAGTGCCTGCTAGGGTCAGCTGTCCGGCTCGCACCCGTTGTCGGATAATTTCCATTGCTGGCGTATCTGACAGCACTCCGCAAAGACGTAATTGGTCGCCTCCGGTGAGAAATACCCCACTACAGGCTTCCAATGACTCTTTGACTAGGGACGTTTCACACTGTTCCCGTTCACGGATGTCTAAAATTTCGACCTTTTCTGCACCCATTTCTTCAAACAGGCGAATATACCTACTACCGATGATAGCGGGTTCGCGAGAAGCCGATGGAATAATTGTAATATAGGCCTTACTAGCGCCAGCACGGCCAACAAAAGTTCTGAGGATATCGCGTCCATGAACTTTATCTTCTGCGCCTCCGATAACTAGAACGGCGGTTTTAGTTGCTTGGGGTGTCCTCATTTCCAGCGATTTAGCTTTTAATTGCGGCATTATGTTTCTCCTGTCAACAACTTCAGGTGAATTTAACAAGGTATGGCCATCGCCACGCAGGCTATCAGTAGGCTGATGATTTTTGCACTTTGTTTTGTGAGAGGAAACTTGTCTGAAGTTAGGATCAAGGTAAGTTGCCAATTTAACCTCTTGCCTGATCCACATATTCGCGCAGCTTCGACTCAGGAGAAGCCTCAATATTCATGCGGCCGTTGCTGTTCCTCAAAGCCAGCGCCTTGTTTTTCACCTTTACACTTTTTCCAGACTGGCAAAATAATGCTTGGGAGACTAGAGTTGACACTTGGTGTGGCGGGGTTTCCCCCGTTGAAAAAAATGTCTGTTTTCCTCTGGTATTGAGGGACATCAGGTCTTAACACGCTTTTTTTGAGGCTGGGCCTATGCAGCCACCGAAGTTGTTAACTTAGTCAGATTATTAATTTAAATGTACTTGTGACAATATTTAAACACAAATTAAGTAATTAGAAAAACTTTTGATCCTACCTAAAACCAATAGTTCTGGTACTTTTAGTCACTATTGATTAAACTTATCTGTAGTTCTATCCTACATTGACTGATGGTGTTTGCTAGACATTCAAATTTAAGATTAGTGTTCTCGAATACGAATTACTGTGCGCTTTGATATAGTTACACTTTTTCCTGACTGTTTTACCTCAGTTTTAACTTCTGGGCTGCTGGGTAAAGCCTTAGCTAAACAGATTGCCCAAGTAAATTTGGTTAATCCCAGAGATTTTACCACCGATAAGCACCATAAAGCTGATGATGAACCCTACGGCGGTGGCGTGGGTATGTTGATGAAGCCGGAACCGATCTTTGCTGCTGTGGAGTCCCTGCCAACTC
This sequence comes from Nodularia spumigena CCY9414, assembly GCF_000340565.2. NCBI lineage: Bacteria > Bacillati > Cyanobacteriota > Cyanophyceae > Nostocales > Nodulariaceae > Nodularia > Nodularia spumigena. The sequence continues at coordinate 971,160 of NZ_CP007203.1, read as the reverse complement.
TACCCCGCCGAGAGGTCATTTTAATGAGTCCCCAAGGTCAAACCATAAATCAACCTCTGTTAAAAGAATTGGCTGGCAATTATGACCAGCTAGTAGTGATCTGTGGCCATTACGAGGGGGTAGATGAAAGGGTACTGCATTTAGTGACTCGTGAGGTGTCTTTAGGCGATTTTATTCTCACTGGTGGGGAAATTCCCTCAATGGCATTACTTAATGGCGTGGTGAGGCTTCTACCAGGCACTGTGGGCAAAGTTGAGTCTCTGAAGGTAGAAAGTTTTGAGGAGGGTTTACTGGATTATCCCCAGTACACTCGCCCGGCTGATTTTCGCGGCTGGAAAGTGCCTGATGTCTTGCTATCTGGGAATCATGCCGAAATTGCCCGATGGCGATATGAACAACAAATCCAAAGAACAGGCGATCGCCGCCCCGATTTGCTGCAAAAATGGCAAGAAGAGAGGGGAGTGGGGAGTGGGGAGTAGGGAGTGGGGGGAAGAGGCAGGGGAGCAGGGAGCAGGGAGCAGGGGGGAGAAGACGGTAACTTTCCAATGACTAATGACTAATGACTAATGACTAATGACTAATGACCAATGACAATGAATATTCGGATTGGTAACGGCTACGATATTCACAAGTTAGTGAGCGATCGCCCTTTAATTTTAGGTGGAGTTTCAATTCCTCACGAATTGGGCTTATTGGGGCATAGTGACGCTGATGTCCTAACTCATGCCATTATGGATGCCATGTTGGGGGCATTATCCCTAGGGGATATTGGTCATTATTTTCCCCCTAGTGATCCTCAATGGGCTGGGGCTGATAGTTTGGTGCTACTAACTCAAGTACATCAGCTCATTAGGGAGCAAGGTTGGCAGATAGGCAATATTGACTCGGTAGTAGTAGCAGAACGCCCCAAATTGAAACCCCATATTGAAAAAATGCGTGCTAAATTAGCGAATGTTTTAGAATTACTACCAAATCAAATTGGCATCAAAGCTACTACTAACGAAAAATTAGGTCCCGTTGGTCGAGAAGAAGGTATATGTGCTTATGCGGTGATTTTATTACTAGCCAGTGATTATTGACATCCTCCCCACCCTACTTCGTAGAGGGTGGGGATTCCAAAGATCGCTCTTTAGGCTTCCTCTTTCCACGACCCGACTTAGTTGAAGGAGTTTCCCCACCCAAACAGAGGTCGATGTCTCCAGAGGCGTTAGTTCCGACGTGACCCGCCGTACTTAATGCTTTTTCTAATATGTTCCGCGCTGCGTTCCAGTCACGATCTTGGGTATGCCCACAGTGAGGACATACATGAGTTCTGGTACTAAGAGTCTTTTTGACAACCTCGCCACAGTTAGAGCAATTCTGCGAAGTGTAGTGAGGCGGAACTGCAACTGTCACCACGCCAAACACTTTGCCAAAATACTCAACCCATTCACGAAACAGCGACCACGAAGCGTCACTAATAGACTTAGCCAAGCGATGATTCTTGACCATATTCCGCACCATCAAATCTTCATACGCCACGAGGTCGTTAGACCTCACCACGCACCTTGCTGTCTTAACAGCAAAGTCTTGACGCTGGCGACTTACTTTGAGGTGTTTACGAGCAAGTTTATTTCTCAACTTAATTCTGTTCTGGGAACCCTTTTTAGTCTTAGACATCCGGCGTTGCAGCCGTCTCAAAGACTTCTCACTCTTGCGAAGGTGTCTAGGATTAGCGATTGTTTCCCCGTTACTATCGGTGTAGAAGTGGTTCAGTCCAACATCAATACCAATAGTTTTACCCGTTGGTTCTCGCCTTTCTACTCGTTCATGATCAATGCAAAACTGGCAATAATAGCCGTCTGCACGACGCACAACCCGCACTCTTTTGAACTGTTTGAGTTGATAGAAATGCAGGTCACGGGTTCCCCAAAGTTTGAAGGTTCCTGCTTTAAATCCGTCAGTAAAGGTGATGTACCTGCGGTCATCAGAAAGTTTCCATCCAGAGGTTTTGTACTCAACAGAACCATGTGTCTGGTGCTTCTTAAACTTTGGAAATCCCTTTTTACCTGGCTTACCTTTTTTGCAATTATCAAAAAATCGAGCGATTGCAGACCACGCTCTTTCAGCACTAGCCTGTCTTGCCATCGAGTTGAGTTTGGCAGCATAAGGAAACTCAGGATTAGCAGCAAGCACAGCGCAATATGCGCTCAACTCGTATTTACCAATGCCTTTATTGTCCATCCAGTATCGAACGCAACTGTTACGAATAAAACGAGCAGTGCGGATAGCTTCATCCAGCTTTCCGTACTGCTCGTTCATTCCTTCCAGTTTTGCTTCAAATACCAACATTTTTACGCTAAACTCACTAGCGTAATCATAACACAGAAATTGTTAAAATCTCCACTGTTCTCTCACTTGTTTTGCTCTGCAAAACGATGCTTCAAGAACGTGGAGATTTCAACCCACCTTTCATCCCCTCCCTACTTCGTTGAGGGAGGGGCATTCGGTGGCTCATGGTAAATTGATTTAATGGTTAGCTCATGAAAATAAACGAAAAATTATGATATTAACTAAAAAAAAATCTCATCGCATAAACCGTGTTTGGTTAATCATCAGTATAATGGCGTTTACAGCCATTACAATTGTAGGTTGCAATCCGACTAATTTTAAAAGTACAGCCGCTCAAGTACCGCAGTTAGTAAACAGCATTCTCAGTGACCCCAAAACCTTTAACTATGCCCTCAGTTCAGAAGTTCCTAATATTTTTAGTTTAACTTACGAGGGATTAGTTACCCAAAATCCTATCACTGGTGAAATTGAGCCAAACTTAGCAAAATCATGGGAAACTACCAATGATAAATTGGGGTTCGTGTTTACCCTACGAGAGGGTTTAAAATGGTCTGATGGCGAACCGTTAACAGTAGATGATGTTGTTTTTAGTTACAACGATATTTACTTCAACGAAGACATTCCCACCGATACTAGAGATATTCTCAGGATTGGTGAAAGTCGCGCATTACCTAATGTACAAAAAATCGATAATCGACGGATTAAATTCACGACTCCAGAACCATTTGCACCCTTTTTAGGGTCTCTAGAAATACCAATTTTACCTGCTCATATCCTCAAAGAATCTATAAAGACAAAAGACAAAGAAGGTAAGCCAATATTTCTCACAAAGTGGGGCGTTGATACTCCTGTAGAGGAAATTATTGTCAATGGCCCTTACAAATTAGAGCGTTATGACACAAGTCAACGTGTAATTTTCCAGCGCAACCCCTACTATTGGCGTAAAGGATTACAAGGAGAAGCTCAACCTTATATTGAACGGATAGTATGGCCAATTGTCGAATCTACAGATACTTCATTGCTACAATTTCGTTCTGGTAGTTTAGATTCTGTGGGAGTTACACCAGATTACTTTTCTTTGTTAAAAAAGCAAGAAAAACAGGGTAATTTCACAATATACAATGGGGGACCAGCGACTGGGACATCCTTTGTTTTCTTTAATCTCAACAAAGGTAGAAGAGATGGTAAACCGCTAGTAGATCCCATCAAATCAAGTTGGTTTAATACAGTGGAATTTCGGCAGGCTGTAGCTTATGCTATTGACCGCCAAACCATGATTAATAATACTTTTCGTGGCTTGGGTCAAACTCAAGATTCACCAATTACTATCCAGAGTCCCTTTTATCTTGCGCCTGAAGAAGGACTAAAATCCTATGATTACAATCCCGAAAAAGCGAAGGAATTGCTAAAAAAAGTGGGATTTAAATATAATACCCAAGGGGAACTATTAGATGCCGAAAATAACCGGGTTCGCTTCACTTTGCTGACGAATGCAGGAAATCGAATCCGTGAAGCAATGGGAGCGCAAATTAGTCAAGATTTAGGCAAAATCGGGATGCAAGTTGATTTCACTCCCTTGGCATGGAATACTTACATAGATAAGCTAAGTAATACTTTGGATTGGGATGCTTCTTTACTAGGATTAACTGGTGGTTTAGAACCGAATAATGGGGCTAATGTCTGGGCCCCTGAAGGTGGATTACATATGTTTAACCAAAAACCCCAAGCCGGACAAAAGCCCATCGAAGGCTGGGAAGTCGCTCCTTGGGAGGCCAGAATTGGTGAATTGTACATTCAAGCCGCCAGGGAATTAGACGAAGCCAAGCGCAAAGAAATTTATGCCGAAACCCAAAAAATTACCCAGGAAAATTTACCGTTTATTTACTTGGTTAATCCTTATTCATTGTCAGCAGTGCGGAATAAATTTGACAATATAAAATATTCGGTTTTGGGAGGCGCATTCTGGAACATCCATGAAATCAAAGTTATCCAGTAGTTAAATAGCTATTGTCCATTATTTTCTACTTCCTGACCTCCTCATCTTCCTATCCCCTCATCTAAAATTACTGTGACTCAACCTGAAAATTTGCGATCGCTCCTCCAAGCAGTTGCCAATGGTAAACTTACCCCAGATATGGCGTTAGACTCACTCAAAGATTTAGCTTATGAACCTGTAGGTGAGTTTGCCAAAATAGACAACCATCGCGAACTCAGAACTGGTTTTCCTGAAGTAATTTGGGGGCCAGGTAAGACAGACGTACAGATTGCTCAAATTATGCAGGTGATGCGCCTCCGTAACCCGGTGGTGATGGCTACCCGCATTGAACCAGCAGTTTATACTGCACTGCAAGCAAAGATTACAGATTTGCAGTATTACGAATTGGCGCGAATTTGTGCGATTACTCCCCCTACCATTGAACCCAAGATTGGCGGGTTAATAGGTATTATCTCGGCTGGTACGGCTGATTTAGCTGTAGCAGAAGAGGCGGCTGTGACAGCAGAACTTTCTGGCTTTCGTGTACAGCGTCTTTGGGATGTCGGTGTGGCTGGAATTCACCGCTTGCTAAGTAATCGCCATCTGATTTCATCATCATCAGTTCTGATTGTTGTGGCTGGAATGGAAGGCGCTTTACCCAGCGTTGTGGCTGGTTTGGCAGATTGTCCAGTGATTGCTGTTCCTACCAGCATCGGTTATGGCGCGAGTTTTGGCGGTTTAGCTCCCCTATTGACAATGCTCAACTCCTGTGCATCTGGTGTGGGTGTGGTGAATATTGATAATGGGTTTGGTGCTGCTGTTTTAGCGGGGCAAATTTTGCGAACAGCCGAGAAATTACGGATAGCATCATCTGGATCTTGAGTGGCTACAGTTAAGTTATACTTAGGATTTCCATAGATAGTCAGTGTTTATCAGGATAAAAAAACACCTGCCTACTAACCATTGCAGTGCATTACCCAAAAATTACCAAGTTATGAACTACTTTAGCGGTGTAATATCTCAGTTAGTTTGGCAACTGCCAGTAAGTCTGACGATGCTAGCTCAAAACATTAACGATCCAGACGTTTTAGGTCAGATGCAACAAGCTTGGAATAACTTTGTCACCACAGGTCAAATCTGGGCGCTGTTGATTGGTCTGATCGTTGGTTATGTTCTACGGGGTCTTACAAGTTACGGTTGATATGAGTGGGGAGTGGGGAGTAGGGAGTGAGGAGTAGGGGACAAGAGAGAAGGAAGAGTGATAAATTCCTCTTGTGTCTTCCTAAATCATTATTCCCCATTTCCCACTCACTATTCCCCTAATAATTTATGACTAAAGAACAAACGTGGAGTCAACGATTTGAATCAGCATTGCATCCGGCGATCGCTCGTTTTAATGCCAGTATAGGTTTTGATATTGAATTAATCGAATATGACCTAACTGGTTCTCAAGCTCATGCCACAATGTTGGCTCACACAGGGATTATTTCCCCCGCAGAGGGTGAACAACTGGTGGTGGGTTTAGAACAAATTCGCTCTGAATACCGCCAAGGCAAATTTCAGCCGGGAATTGATGCGGAGGATGTCCATTTTGCTGTGGAACGGCGATTGACGGAAATTGTGGGTGATGTGGGTAAAAAGCTGCATACCGCGCGATCGCGCAATGATCAAGTAGGTACTGATACCAGACTTTATCTGCGCGACCAAATTCAACAAATCCGCAGCCAATTGCGAGAATTTCAAGGCGTATTGCTAGATATAGCCGAACAGCACGTTGAAACTCTGATTCCGGGCTATACTCACCTCCAACGCGCCCAACCCCTGAGTTTAGCTCATCACCTGCTGGCATATTTCCAAATGGCACAACGGGACTGGGAACGCCTGGAGGATGTTTCCCGCCGAGTCAATATTTCGCCTTTGGGGTGTGGTGCATTGGCGGGAACGACTTTTCCTATTGACAGACATTACACAGCCGAACTCTTGCATTTTGAGAGTATTTATGCTAATAGCTTGGATGGAGTAAGCGATCGCGATTTTGCCATTGAATTTCTCTGTGCTGCGAGCTTAATCATGGTTCACCTCAGCCGTCTTTCCGAGGAAATCATTCTTTGGTCATCTGAAGAATTTCGTTTTGTCACCCTCAAAGATAGCTGCGCCACGGGTTCGAGCATTATGCCCCAAAAGAAAAATCCCGACGTACCAGAATTGGTGCGAGGCAAAACCGGGCGCGTATTTGGTCATCTTCAAGCAATGCTGGTAATCATGAAAGGGCTACCCCTGGCATACAATAAAGACCTGCAAGAAGATAAAGAAGGTTTATTTGATAGCGTTCACACCATCAAAGCTTCTCTCGAAGCAATGACAATATTGTTGCGCGAAGGCTTAGAATTTCGTACCCAGCGTTTAGCAGCAGCAGTGGAAGAAGACTTCTCCAATGCGACAGATGTCGCTGATTATCTCGCCGCTAGGGGTGTCCCTTTTCGGGAAGCCTACAACCTGGTCGGTAAAGTTGTCAAAACCAGTATCGCCGCAGGTAAACTGTTAAAAGACTTAACCTTAGAAGAATGGCAAAACCTGCATCCCGCATTCGCCACAGATATCTATGAAGCAATATCCCCCCGTCAAGTTGTAGCAGCACGCAACAGTTACGGTGGGACAGGTTTTGCACAGGTGAATCAAGCAATTGTGACAGCCCGCGCTCAAATGGTTGAATAGGGGAAGTATAGCAAAAGTCAAAAGTCAAAAGTCAAAAGTCAAAAGTCAAAAGTCAAAGACTCGCTGTGACTGGGTTTTAGGCTTTTGCCATGTCCTAAGCACCTTGGCGGTTACTATAAGAGGTAGGGAAATCACCGCCCCATCCCCACTAACAAACCAGGGCGTACATAATATATATGTACGCCCTGAAAATTCAAAAATTCAAATAACAAGGATTTCAATAGGTGGCTTAGTCAGTATCAGTTGCTGCTGCGCCCTCTTCTTCCTCACTCTTCGGAGGTCTTTGTTGGAACCTTCTCTGCATTCTTCCTGTAGTAGTCCGTTTACGAAACTTTCTGGCATACGCCTGGTTCCGTAGCGCCTTTTCTTTTTTCGGGTTACGGCGCTTGGCCATGTTCACCTCATTTAATAAACAACAAAAAAGTGCAACTAGGTATCACATAAGCAATATCAGCTACTTATGTTATTGATATACTTTTGTCCTAGCTTAGTAATCCACATACTTTTAACAGTATACTAGGATATCATATTTAATTGATTTATGTCAATAGTATCCAGAATCCTGTCTCCAGTCTCAAGGTGTTGCTCATCGAGCATTCAACCAGCAGTTCAATGACGTGTGGGTAAAATATCGCGCCCATCCCGCAAAAATAAAAAACACCAGTCTTCGTAATTGAGTCAGAATCTCACATAAAGTTGAAGAAATTGGAATTGAGAAATTAGATTATTGGAAACTATTCCCAGAAAGACAAGAATAAGCTTAGATGTTTCATATGCTGTACTTGAAATATCAGATTAACTGCTACTTGTAATCAGACTCGGAGTATTTTTAATCTAAAAAGGAATATATGTATTAAAAATTATTGTATAAACAAATACTTAAAATTCAATCATGATTTTGGCAACAAATGGGAAGATTGATATACTATATACAAGAAATATAAGAATAAAATCTTTAACTCTTAGCATATTTGTGTTATACAAAAATCAACCCTATAGTCATGGATTTTATATAAAATTGTAGGAAATTAGAGAACACAACACACATACATCACTGAAGTTTGAATGTTTTTGTTTTTTTTTGCAACAGTTGTTCAGTCTACACGTAATTTATGGCGTGTAGGACAAACGGTACTGGGTATCATTTTTCGTCATCCCATTACTGGCGCTAGTATAATTCCGATTTTACCAGATGGTAGAATTGTGCTGATTAAGCGACGCGATGATGGCTGCTGGGCGTTACCTGGAGGAATGGTGGACTGGGGAGAGGATATTCCTCAAACAGTCAACCGAGAATTGATAGAAGAAACTGGATTGGAGTTGGTGCAAATTACCCGTTTAGTAGGAGTTTACTCAGCACCTGATAGAGACCCCCGCATTCATTCAATTTGTGTTGTGGTGGAAGCAAAAGTTCAAGGGAAAATGGAGATTCAACATACCTTGGAGGTTATGGAAATCCAGGCTTTTCCAGCTAATTCTTTACCTCTAGGAAAAATGGCTCATGACCATACTCGCCAATTACAAGACTACTTGAATGGCTTGACAACACTGGCGTAAAACGATTTTGGATTTAACGTTAAATTAAAATGGCTACCCTATTTTGCAACTCCCGGAGGAAATTCTCTCAAGGGCTATTATTTTGGCGCGAAGCTGGTAAAGGAATTCCTGTAATTTTTTTACATGGTGCTTGGAATGATAGTAGTCAATGGGTATCAGTGGTTGAGTCATTATCTGATAATTTTCATTGTTTGTCACCAGATTTATTAGGGTTTGGTGAGTCAGAAAATCCTCATGTTCATCACTCCATTGATTTACAGGTGGAGTGTATTGCTGAGTTTATTCAAGCTCTGAAACTAGAAAAAGTATACTTAGTAGGTTATTCTCTTGGCGGTTGGATTGCGGCTAGCTATGCTTTAAAGTATCCTGACCAAGTTGGTGGTTTAGTATTACTAGCGCCAGAAGGTGTAGGGATAGAAGGACAAGAAAAATATGCGCGTAAAATGCGAAAATTAGTCAGTCGTACACCAATTTTATCGACACTATTAAAATTTTTTCGACCTTTAAATAAAATTGCGGGAGTGAAAGCAAAAATCGAAAGGGATTTTAGTCAGCGTCAGGTTTTGTTAGAATATCCCAATGCCTGTCAGTTATTATTCCAAAGGCGGCAGTCAGAAATTGAAGCCGAGTTTTTGGATAAAAGATTGCATTTAATGCAAGTTCCAGTTTTGATTTTGCAAGGTGGTCAGGATTTACTTGATGCTGTAGTTAAAAGTCAAACTTATACTCAACTGCTTCCTAAAGTTGAGTTGCAAATCATTGCTCACGCCGGAAATGATTTACCTGGTTGTTGTCCTGGGATTTTAGCTAGGGATATTCAGAATTTTATCACGGCTAATGCAAGTTTTTAGGAATGGGGATTTAATCAAATAAAGAACCTCACCCCCAGCCCCTCTCCTTAGTAAGGAGAGGGGAGAATTAAGGAGAGGGGAGAATTTAATGCTCTGTGATGTTTTCCCGCATTCTCCTGCTTGCTAAACTTGAGTTGCAAATCATTGCTCACGCCGGAAATGATTTACCTGGTTGTTGTCCTGGGATTTTAGCTAGGGATATTCAGAATTTTATCACGGCTAATGCAAGTTTTTAGGAATGGGGATTTAATCAAATAAAGAACCTCACCCCCAGCCCCTCTCCTTAGTAAGGAGAGGGGAGAATTAAGGAGAGGGGAGAATTTAATGCTCTGTGATGTTTTCCCGCATTCTCCTGCTTGCTAAACTTGAGTTGCAAATCATTGCTCACGCCGGAAATGATTTACCTGGTTGTTGTCCTGGGATTTTAGCTAGGGATATTCAGAATTTTATCACGGCTAATGAAAGTTTTTAGGAATGGGGATTTAATCAAATAAAGAACCTCACCCCCAGCCCCTCTCCTTACTAAGGAGAGGGGAGAATTAAGGAGAGGGGAGAATTTAATGCTCTGTGATGTTTTCCCGCATTCTCCTGCTTGCTAAAGTTGAGTTGCAAATCATTGCTCACGCCGGAAATGATTTACCTGGTTGTTGTCCTGGGATTTTAGCTAGGGATATTCAGAATTTTATCACGGCTAATGAAAGTTTTTAGGAATGGGGATTTAATCAAATAAAGAACCTCACCCCCAGCCCCTCTCCTTAGTAAGGAGAGGGGAGAATTAAGGAGAGGGGAGAATTTAATGCTCTGTGATGTTTTCCCGCATTCTCCTGCTTGCTAAAGTAGGGATATTCAGAATTTTATCACGGCTAATGAAAGTTTTTAGGAATGGGGATTTAATCAAATAAAGAACCTCACCCCCAGCCCCTCTCCTTAGTAAGGAGAGGGGAGAATTAAGGAGAGGGGAGAATTTAATGCTCTGTGATGATTTCCCGCATTCCCCAGAAAATTAAATTGGGTTCCATAATTAAATGGGCGGCAATTTCGGGGAATTGTATTTGGAGATAGTTTAGTAGTAAGATGCGATCGCCTCCTTTAATGACAATTTTGCTCTCTGGAAATAACTGCTCCCAGGCTGTAACAAAATCTTTAATTCCAGCTAACAAAGTGTAAATAATTCCACTTTGAATTGCTTCTGTTGTATTCAGGGCAAAGCGTGGAGGTAAAGAGCTAATTTCTGTTTCTAAATGTGGTAATTGTCCGGTTTTTTCACCCAGACTACTAAATTGTAAACCCAGTCCCGGCAGAATTGCACCTCCCACCAAAGACTTTTTAGCATCCGCACCTGTAAAAGTGAGTGCAGTTCCAGCATCAATTACCAGCATAGGAAAACCCCAAGTTTTTCCAGCACCCCACAAAGCCAGCGCTCGGTCAATTCCCAAAGTGGGGTACATATTTAATAAGGGAATTTGTTCCAAGGTAATCACGCGCACATGAGGGTGAGTTTCCCAAAGTGCAGTTTGTTGGGGAACAACAGAGGCTAAAAAAATAGGGGGATGGGGGGAGTTTTTTTCGCCTACTTTCCTACGGCGACTGGGAGGAAAAATTTCTGGTGGTAAATCATTAAATGTTTGACATTGAGCTAGTTGTTGTGTTATGTATTCGGAAAAAGGGTCAGTATCCCAAGTGTCGCTGAGGGTTTGTCCTGTAAATAACGCCCAGTGCAGCCGAGAATTGCCAATTTCCAACGCTAACCAAATATTCTCTCTGTGTCCTCTGCGCCTCTGTGGTTTCACACTTTTAATTTTTTGAAGTCAGTCATTATATTTTTCAATAAAACTTAATATTCAAGGCGTGTCAAAATAAAACAAGGGAAAAATATACTCATTGTGTCAAGGAGGCCAACTATGGTAGCACTCACCGAAAGAACTGAAAAACGGCTCACCATAGAGACTGTGAAGATTGCTCAAGAAACTATCGCAATTCGGTCTTTAGACTGGGATCGCGATCGCTTTGATATTGAGTTTGGTTTACAAAACGGTACAACCTATAACTCGTTTCTGATTCGCGGTGAAAAAACTGCCTTAGTTGACACTTCTCACGAAAAGTTTCGCCAGTTATATTTTGATACTCTCACAGGATTAATCAATCCTACAGAAATTGATTATTTAATTATCAGCCACACAGAGCCAGATCATAGCGGCTTAGTCAAAGATTTGCTGCAAATGGCTCCAGATATCACCGTTGTGGCTTCTAAGGTAGCAATTCAGTTTCTGGAAAATCTCGTCCATCAGCCCTTTAAACGCCAAATTGTCAAAAATGGCGATCGCTTAGATTTAGGCAATGGTCACGAATTTGAATTTGTGATTGCTCCTAATTTACACTGGCCAGATACTATATTCAGCTTCGACCATAAAACCAAAATTCTCTACACCTGTGATGCTTTTGGGCTGCATTACTGCTCAGATAGCACCTTTGATGAAGATTTAGCAGCGATTGAAGCAGATTTTAAATATTACTACGAGTGCTTAATGGGACCAAATGCCAGATCGGTTTTATCTGCTCTGAAGCGGATGGGTGAACTGAAAACCATTGAGATGATTGCCACTGGTCACGGTCCCTTATTATCTCACAACGTCGAAGAACTAACTGGACGTTACCGCACTTGGAGCCAAAGCCAAAGCAAACCTGAAACCGCTATTGGGATATTTTACGTTTCAGAATACGGATATAGCGATCGCCTGGCACAAGCCATAGCCAAAGGTATCAATAAAACTGATGTCGCTGTGGAAATTGTGGACTTGGGTTCAGGGGTAGATTTACAAGAACTGCGGGAATTAGTCAGCCGTTGTACAGGAATTGTCGTGGGTACACCGCCGGCGGTCAGTAATGCTAATATCCAAACAGCACTCAGTACAATTATTGGATCTGCCAAAGAAAAACAAGCCATTGGCATATTTGAAACAGGCGGAGGAGATGACGAACCTATAGATACTCTGCTGAATAAATTTCGCAACTTGGGTTTAACCACAGTTTTTCCAGCGATTCGGATTAAACAAACCCCCACAGAAAATACTTACCAACTTTGTGAAGAAGCGGGTACAGACTTGGGACAATGGGTAACACGCGATCGCAGCATCAAAGCGATGAAATCTCTAGGTGCAGACCTAGACAAAGCACTAGGTAGAATCAGTGGGGGATTATATATTATTACCGCCAAAAAAGGCGATGTATCCAGTGCCATGCTAGCCTCCTGGGTTTCTCAAGCCAGCTTCAAACCGATGGGATTATCCATTGCAGTAGCTAAGGATAGAGCAATTGAATCACTGATGCAAGTAGGCGATCGCTTTGTCCTCAACGTCTTAGAAGAAGGTAACTACCAAACCCTGATGAGACACTTCTTAAAGAGGTTCGCCCCCGGTGCTGACCGCTTTGAAGGTGTGAGAACTCAGCCCGCCCAAAACGGCGCTCCCATCCTCGCCGATGCTTTAGCCTACATGGAGTGTGAAGTTGTAAGTAGGATGGACTGTGGCGACCACTGGGCAGTATATAGCAACGTTTACGAAGGGCGAGTATCCAAACCAGAAGCACTCACAGCAGTTCATCATCGTAAAGTCGGCAACCATTATTAAGTTACTTCACCGACAAAGGCCAAGGTACAAAGAAAATTTCCGCGTCTTTGCGCCTTTGCGCCTTTGCGTGAGATAAAAACTTCCTGATTCCTCACACCCAAAGGCTATGTCAATAAATAAACCCCGTGATGTTCAAGTTCTTCCCATTGCTACAGATACCACAGTCATGCGATCGCGCAGTTGGTCAAGACTGAGATTTGAAATTGAATATGCTTTAGCCAAAGGTACAACTGCCAATTCTTATAAAATTCAAGGCGATAAAATTGCTCTGATTGACCCTCCAGGAGAAACATTTTCCCAAATTTACAAAGAAGCATTACAGCAACGGATGGATGTAACCACCATTGATTATGTAATTCTGGGTCATATTAATCCCAACCGCGCCGCCACTCTTAAGGCTTTATTAGAACTAGCACCACAGATTACCTTTGTTTGTTCTAATCCTGGGGCTAAAAATTTACGGGATATTTTAGAAAATCAGGATTTACCAATTATCGTCATGCGGGGGGAAGAAACCCTGAATTTAGGTAAAGGACATGATTTACAGTTCATTCCCACCCCTAACCCCCGTTATGCAGACCAACTCTGCACATACGACCCACAAACAGAAATTCTTTACTCAGATAAGCTATTTGGGGCGCATATTTGTGGAGATCAGGTATTTGATGAAGGCTGGGAAACAATCAACGAAGACCGACGCTATTATTTTGATTGTCTGATGGCTCCCCATGCGCGTCAAGTAGAAACAGCTTTAGATAAACTGGCTGATTTACCCATCAGAATGTATGCTACTGGACATGGCCCCATAGTCCGTTATGGCTTAATCGAACTAACTAAAGCTTATCGGCAATGGATTCAACAACAAGCGGCGGCTGACTTGACAGTGGCGCTGATTTATGCATCGGCTTATGGAAATACAGCGACATTAGCACAGGCGATCGCTCGTGGTATTACTAAAGCTGGTGTAGGAGTAGAATCAATTAACTGTGAATTTACAGAACCCGAAGAAATCCGCGCTGCTGTAGAAAAATCTGCCGGTTTCGTCATCGGTTCACCTACTCTTGGCGGTCACGCACCTACACCAGTGCAAACAGCTTTAGGAATTGTCCTCTCTACTGCGACAAATAATCAACTAGCTGGGGTGTTTGGTTCCTTTGGCTGGAGTGGTGAAGCCGTTGATTTAATTGAAAGCAAACTCAAAGACGCTGGCTACAGATTCGGTTTTGATGCCATTCGGGTCAAATTCAAACCCGATGATGTCACCTTACAATTGTGTGAAGAAGCCGGAACCGATTTTGCCCAAGCGCTGAAAAAAGCTAAAAAAGTCCGTGTTCCCAGCCAACCAGCCACAAATGTAGAACAAGCCGTGGGGCGCATTGTGGGTTCTCTGAGCGTCGTTACAGCCAAAGAAGGGGATATATCCAGCGCCATGTTAGCTTCTTGGGTGTCTCAAGCTAGCTTTAATCCTCCTGGTTTAACCATAGCTGTAGCGAAAGACCGGGCTTTAGAAACGCTCATGCACTCAGGAAATAAATTTGTCCTCAATATTCTCCCAGAAGGCAAGCATATAGGCTTAATGAAACATTTTCTCAAACCTTTTGCCCCAGGACAAGACCGATTTGGTGATGTCGCTACTGAGGAAAGTGAAAGTGGTTCTCCCATCCTTACAGATGCCCTAGCATATTTGGAATGTTCTGTCAAAGGTCGGTTAGAATCGGGTGATCATTGGCTGGTTTATGCCACTGTGGATAATGGCAAAGTCTTAAATAAAGATGGTGTGACAGCTGTGCATCAACGTAAAACCGGAAGTCATTATTAGACATCGACCGTCACTGTGGAAACAACTTTGGTGAATGGGGATGTTAACCCAGATGTCAAGGACTTAGCCCCAGAAGGTTTACTTTTTATCTTTGCTACAGATAGCCCAAATAATCAACCGTTGTTGGTTGTCACTAATGAGATGAGCAAGTCCTAAGTTGACAATTTCATAGACAAAACTATACTTATATTGACAAAAATCAATATATATTTTAGGAAAAAATCAACTACTTGATATATAATACGGTGATATCAAGTATTGAATTGAGACTATTGCCGACGCGAAAACCAAGCAATGATGGTGGTAGTCTTTTTCAGAAACTTAATTGGAACACAATCGCGTCTGGCTAAGGCGTGAAAGTCTACTGAGGGATAACTGCTCCCATGCTCCCGTTGAAGTAGAAAGTAAAGTCTAGTTTTGTCTAGGTTTTATATAGCAGCGGAACTACGACACTCTACAATGTAGCGTCTGTTCCTGAACCTGGAGCTATTTTTGGCTTAGTAGCAATTGGTTCAATGGGTCTTTTACAATTCAAGCGGAAGCGCTAGAACTAATTCCTGCAATAATTGCAGTCCCAAGGGGGAGAGACTATGGCTAATAGCTAGCTCTCCTCTTTTTGCAGTGTAATAGTTTCCTCACCCACTGGATAAACTAACTTTCAATTCTCTTTTCTAAATATTGACCAATCATCAATTGCTCACTAGCACGAGAAATGATAGTCTGTCTGGTGCGGTATTTGCTACCAATAAGTTTTAATTCCTCTTCAAATACTGAGCCGTTGTACTCAGTTCGCAAACATAATGTTTTAGTGTTGGGGAAATAATATTTGGCGGTTACTGGTTTGGATGTCGCAAAACCGCGATCGCGATATAAAATATTTCCCAAAACTCCAAATAATGTGGAACCTTGAGACTCTTTTCTGTCCTTTAACACATTTGTACTGTCCCAGGTGACTTCCGCACCACAGATTAAACTCACGGAGTTGGGTAAATTGTGCAGCAGCCCTAGATTTTGCAATTCATCACATCCTGGTTCTAAAAACCGGATGGTGATCAAACTTTCCATTTCCTTGGTTTCACCCTCTGGCAAAGTATAATAGCGTCTTTCAGACCGCCAATGACCTACTGATTCTTGGAAAAATTCTGCAATCTGGGTTTCGTCAACGGTTTGTGCAAGTTTTAGCGGTGATATCACTCTTCTTCCTCGCCTGAGCAAAAATTGGCATTACTCATATAATACATCGATAGAAAAGGCAATCTTTAGTTAAAAATTTTAATACATATCGAAAAATACTAGTTGATTTGCAACATTATGTATATTTATGTAAAATAAAATTTCATAATTCAATAATCTTCAAATTACACTCAGAAGTCGAAAAAATTCCTGTAAATGGCTATTTTAGATGGATTAACCTTCGAGCCAAAACCGAAAATTATGTAAATTTTTATACAAAAAATGTATTTTTTGTAAGTGCTAAAAAAGATTTATTTTTGCGTAGGCAGCATAATGGTAAATATTTTATTGGCTTAAATAGTTAAAAAAAAGCGCAAAGATATGTCAGAGTATCTCTATATATTCACGCGTCTTACAAGTTAGTAATATCGATATTAAATTACTTGGAAATACACCGGAAGTTGCAGTAAAACCTCCCTTTTAGGAGAAAAATACATGATTTTGGATGAAAAAATGCCTAACAAACAGGCAAAATTGCCAAACGATAATGGCTCCCTATTAAACCAGGTAATTAATCCCCAATTGCATTCAATTTCACAAACGCAACAAATAACAGCCGCAGCTAATCGCCCTTTGTCTATATCTGTCTTATTCATTACTTCTTTGCTCAGTATGGGCTTCTTGACGGTCAGCTGTGGATCGATGCCGAAGGAATCTGCTAAGGCGCAATCTCAGCAACGTGGTGAGGGTGGGCGTGGTAAAAATGCCACACCTGTAGATGTGGCGATCGCCCGCACTGGATCTTTGCGAGTACAACCCAGTTATACAGGGAATACCACGCCATTTCGGACTGTTTCACTGCGATCGCAAGTCGAAGCAAGGTTATTGGCTTTGAACTTAGACGTAGGTGATAAAGTTAACCAGGGGCAGAACGTCGGACTATTAGATGATGCCATCTTGTTAACATCATTAAAACAAGCAGAAGCCGAACTAGCAGCCCTGGGTTCAGAAGTAGCCAGAGCAAAAACTCAGGTAAGTAACGCCCGTGCAGAAGTAGAAAGAGCGCGCTTAGAATTAGTGCAAGCCAAAGCCGACTCCAAACGCCTACAGCAACTCGTTCAAGCAGGTGCGATCGCCAAACAAACCGCAGAACAAGCCCGCACCGCCGCCCAAACATCAGCCCAATCACTCCGCGCATCTGAAGATCGGGTGCGTACAGAACAGCAAGCCGTCGCCGCCGCCCAAGGTAGAGTCATCGCTCAACAAGCCGTAGTTGCTCAATTTAAAGAGCGCAGATCCTATGCGCGCTTAATCTCCCCCATCACCGGTGTAATTACTCAAAGAGTCACAGAACCAGGTAATTTGCTGCAAGCAGGTAACGAAGTTTTGCAAATTGCCGACTTTAGCCGGATAAAAGTCGTGGTGCAAGTTTCCGAATTAGAACTATCCCAAATTCAATTGGGACAATCTGTGCAAGTCAGCTTAGATGCTTTCCCCAATGAGTCAATAATTGGCAGAGTCACACGCATCTCTCCAGTCGCTGATCCTACAGCCCGTTTAATCCCAGTAGAAGTAATAATTCCCAATAGCGACAACAAAATTGGTAGCGGACTCTTAGCAAGAGTCAAGTTTCCCTCCCAGACATCAGAGCGAGTAGTGGTGTCCCAAACAGCTATTCAAAAAGAAGCCAAAAATAATAATGCTTCTAACTCCACAGCCACTAAGAGCGAGTCGGAAGATACCTACGGCGGGTTAAGCCTACGCAGTGGTAAAGTCTTCGTAATTACAAACAGAGAAGGTCAAACCAAGGTAACAGCCCGTGCTGTAACTTTAGGTAACAAAGCTGATGGCAACGTAGAAATCTTATCTGGTTTGGAAGCTGGTGAACCCTATGTTGCTCGTAGTGGTAAACCCTTAAAAGACGGTGATTCTGTAGTTATTTCAATTCTGTCAGAAAGCGGAGAATAAAAATTTGGCGTTGCTCAAACCAAGTATGAATTTAAATGTAGAGACGTTCCACCCAAAGTATATACAGGGGTTTTGACATCAGCAACGCCAAAAATTAAATATGACTTTTTGTGGTGTTTATTTAGCCCTGTTATTGGAGATTAGCAATAGATGCAGGAAACACAGAAGGGCGGCGGATTTAGTATCAGCACTATTTCCATTCGCCGACACATCGGCACACTCATGCTGGCTCTAGCAGTATTGGTAATGGGTGTCTTTTTTATGATCAAAATACCTGTAGATTTACTACCATCAATTACCTATCCCCGAATTGGAGTGCGGATAGATGCACCAGGACTTTCTCCAGAAGTAGCAATTGATGAAGTCACCAGACCTTTAGAATCAGCCTTTTCCGCCACCGAAGGGGTACTACAGATTTTTTCTCAAACTCGTGAAGGACGAATCAGTTTGGATCTGTATTTTCAACCAGGGGGCAATATTGACCAAGCCTTAAACGATGCTACAGCCTCCTTTAATCGAGCTAGAAGTAATTTACCAGACACTATTGAAACAGCGCGCTTATTCAAATTCGACCCTTCCCAGTTACCAGTTTACGAATTTGCCTTAACTTCTCCCTCCTTACAAAGCCTGGATTTGCGGGTTTTTGCCGAAGAAGAAC
Organism: Nodularia spumigena CCY9414; assembly: GCF_000340565.2. Taxonomy (NCBI): domain Bacteria; kingdom Bacillati; phylum Cyanobacteriota; class Cyanophyceae; order Nostocales; family Nodulariaceae; genus Nodularia; species Nodularia spumigena. Next base: position 952,487 of record NZ_CP007203.1, on the reverse strand, counting down.
TAGCGCGGGAACTAGGTGTTGTCCCCGGAGTCGCAGGGGTAGACGTATCGGGAGGAGTGAAAGAAGAAGTTAGAGTTAATCTAGATTTGGCGCGTTTGCAAGCCTTGGGTGTGGGTTTAACCGATGTGTTGGATGAACTGAGAAACCGCAATCAAGATGTTTCTGGTGGTCGGCTTTTAGGGTCAAATTCTGAGCCATTGATTCGGACTGTGGGGCGTTTTCAAAGTGCAGATGAAATTAAAAATTTGTCTTTTGAGGTCAATTCTGACTCAGATACCACCGTTTTGAATCGCCGCGTTTATTTACGAGATTTTGCCGAAGTCATTGATGGCTCAGAACAGCAGCGCATCTATGTTTTACTTAACGGGGAACCTGCTGTTAAAGTCAGCATTCAAAAACAGCCAGATGCTAACACAGTCAACGTTGTCGATGGTGTAAAAAAACGATTAGCAGAACTGCAAGCCTCTGGTGTAATTCCGGAAGGGACAATACTGACATCTACCTTGGATGAGTCGCAGTTTATCCGCAATTCCATTTCTAATGTTGTTACTTCCGGGTTAATTGGTACGGGATTAGCTGCTTTTGCGGTTTTACTATTTCTTGGTTCCCTGCGACAAACTTTTATTATTGTCATTGCTATCCCTTTAGCCAGTTTAGCCGCCATCATCTTGATGGGAATCTTTGGCTTATCCCTGAATGTATTCAGCTTGGGTGGTTTAGCTTTAGGGGTGGGTATTGTGGTGGATAACTCCATTGTCATGTTGGAGAATATCGCCGAGGGTGCAGGTATGACTCCTGGGAAAGATAGCAAAACTCGCCTGAATTCCCAGCAATTGATTGAACAGGCTGAACGAAGTAGTCAGGAAATAGAGTCAGCTTTAATTGCTTCTACCAGTACGAATTTAGTGGCGGTGATGCCATTTTTGCTCATTGGCGGCTTTATTTCACTGCTATTCAATGAGTTAATTCTTACCATTACTTTTTCTGTAGCGGCTTCTATTGTAATTGCTGTCACCATTGTACCTATGCTTACCTCCCGCACCTTGGCGTGGAAATTTTCTAGTGGGTTGAGTAAGTTTTGGCTGCTACAAGAATTTAACCGCCGCTTTGATGCAGCGACAAACAGATATAGCCGTTTTTTGGCTGATATATTGCGCTGGCGATTTTTAACAGTGGCGATCGCTATTATCCTATTTGGTGGTGGTAGTTTGTGGATGGCTCCGCAAATTCCCCAAGAAATCTTACCGCGAATTAGTACAGGACAAGCCAGGTTAAATGCTCAGTTTCCACCTGGTACGCCCCTAGAAACCAACCGCAAAGTTATGGCGATGGTGGATGACATCCTCCTGAAGCAACCAGAAACTGAATATGTCTTCTCTACAGCTGGCGGTGCGCTGTTTGCAACAAATGTCAGTGCTAATCCTCTCAGAGGTACTAGCACTATTACCCTCAAACCGGGGACTAATACTGAAGCTTATATCGAACGAGTTACCCAAGAGTTCAACAAGCTAAATTTAGTCGGAATTCGCCTGCGCCTTTCTCCTGGTCAAGTGCGGGGTTTAATTCTCAGCAACTCTCCCGCACGTGGCGCTGATGTTGATATCATTCTTCAGGGTAACGATACAGACAACTTAGAACAAGCTGGTCGAGACGTGCTAACAGCCTTGGAAGAACGATCCAAATTAGTCAGATTTCGTCCTGATGCTGATGACCGTCAACCAGAACTGCAAATTCGTCCTGACTGGGACAGAGTAGCAAATTTTGGCTTAACTACTAGTGATATTGGCGACACAATTCAGACAGCTATACAAGGTAGTGTACCCACCCGACTACAACGCAGTAACCGTTTAGTCGATGTCAGAGTGCAGTTGAATGAAGCATCAATTCAAGAGGTTTCTCAATTGCAAAGATTACCTTTGTTCGTTAACAATAATCGCCAAGTCCGCCTGAGCGATGTAGCTACAATTACTCAAGGACAAGCGCCTGGGGAAATTCAAAGGATTAATCAGCGTCAAGTAGTCATATTTGCAGGTAATTTGACCCAGGGAGCTAATCTTAGTGATGCTTTTACTGAAGTAGATACAATTCTCAGTAGTATAAAATTACCCGAAGGTGTAAGTGTTTTGCCCAGTTCGGCAGCTGCATCCAATCAGGAACTCCAAAACTCACTGCAACTATTAGGTGGATTAGCTAGCTTTTTAGTCTTTGTCGTCATGGCAGTGCAGTACAATTCACTCATTGACCCCTTGGTAATTATGTTGACAATTCCTTTGGCTTTAGCTGGGGGAATTTTTGGGCTTTACATTACCAATACTGCCATTGGGGCGACAGTGATTGTGGGGGCTGTGTTATTGGTGGGTATTGTGGTTAACAATGCCATCATCATGGTGGAACTCGCGAATCAAATTCGCAAACGAGACAAAGTTGACCGAAAAACCGCAATTTTGCAAGCGGCTCCTCAACGCTTACGTCCAGTATTAATGACTACCATTACTACAGTTTTAGGGATGTTTCCTTTGGCTTTGGGAATTGGTGAAGGTTCAGAATTCCTTCAACCATTGGGTGTGGTAGTATTTTCCGGTTTGTCACTAGCCACATTGCTAACGCTGTTTATTATCCCTTGTTTCTATACTATGCTGCACGATTTATTACATTGGCGTTGGGCGAAGCCAATTTTAATTCATTTGGGTGGCTGGAAGAAAAAGTTCTACTAACAAAGGTGAGTTTAGGCACTGATATAGCGATTCCTACCTCAATAGGTACTACAAGAATTATTCGACCACAGATGGACACAGATAAACACAGATAAATCTGTATCTCAGCAGACTAGTAAAGGCTATATAGCCGTTCCTCATCACATGAGGTATAGCAAAAGTCAAAAGTCAAAAGTCAAAAGTGAAAGCATCACGACTGCAAGCCACTTGAACAGGTGTACCAAAGGGTACAAGTTCTAGGAGCATACCATAGTGCAGATCAGCTTGTGGAATATAAAAAGCTAAACCAGGGCCAATTTGGGGGGTACGACTGAGTTCAGTTTCATAACTATCCACCTGAGCAGCCACACGGGAAGATATTACAGCACCTGGACACAAAGCGATCGCTCTGGTCATTTCTGCTATACAGTTAGGAGCTAAGTAGTCATCATCATCCAAAAACTTAATCCAGTCACCGCTAGCTTGTTGCACTCCAGCATTTACCGTTGCAGCGTGACCTTTATTAACTGGGTGGCGATGATAAACAACAGAGTTACCCAAGCTTTTGATGTATTGTTCAGTTTCATCAGATGAACAGTCATCAGCAACAACCACTTCACAAGGTATGGTCTGATTAAGAGCAGAGTTAAGGGATCGTTTGAGCAAATTTAAGCGATTATAAGTAGTGATGACAACGCTAAATTTCATAATTTAATGCCCGTAGCACAGACTTCTACAATATAGCTTCTATGCTCAGTCCGTTTTAATTGATCAAATTCTCGAGATTTTGATCTAAATAAGTAGACTGAAATAGGATTATCGATTTATCATAAGTGATTGTGAGTTTTTAGAGCAGAAAGACTATGAGCGCTCAAGAGATTATCCGCTCCATTGAAGCGGAACAACTAAAATCGGATTTGCCTATTATCTATGTAGGCGATACCGTAAAAGTCGGTGTCAAGATTAAGGAAGGACAAAAGTTTCGCGTACAACCCTACGAAGGCGTAGTAATTGCCAAACGTAATGGTGGCATTAATGAAACCATTACAGTCCGCCGGGTGTTTCAAGGTATTGGTGTTGAGCGGGTATTTTTGTTACATTCTCCCCGCATCGACAACATTAAAATCATCCGTCGAGGTAAAGTCCGCCGTGCTAAACTCTATTACTTACGCGGACGCGTAGGTAAAGCTACCCGGATCAAGCAACGCTTTGACCGTGCCTTGTAAATTTCGGCTCAAAGTATGGCAGAAATTTGTAATAGTAAGCGGCATTTGCCGCTGATTTGCCCCCCCGACAAAAATAAAGTAGCATAAGAGTGAAAATGCGTTATACTAAAAAAGGTTCAGCGCAATAACTGAATCCAACGCACTTTGTGCGCTCTTAGTTCAGTTGGTAGAACGCAGGTCTCCAAAACCTGATGTCGGGGGTTCAAGTCCTCCAGGGCGCGCTTGAAAGCAAAAAAACACAGCCCGGAACAACAGCACGCCTGCTAAGATAGCAGATAAGGCTAGTTATTTCGGGTGTAATTATTTTTGATTTACAGCTTTTTTGCTTCCAGTAAGTATGATGGAGTCACATCTGTCAACCTGGATGAACATGAGCAGGGTATAGCTTTATTTAAGAAACGGGGGGAAACGACAATGGCCAAAAAAAATGAAGCAGAAATGCCAGAAAACACCAATGGATTCAGTTTAGCCAACTTCTTTCAAGGTACGAAAGAAGAACTGGAAAAAGTGGTTTGGCCAAGTCGAAAGCAGCTAGTGAGCGAATCAGCCGGTGTGCTATTAATGGTGACACTCTCTGCATCTTTGATATATTTGGTCGATGGATTGTTCGGTTGGGTAGCACAACAGGTATTCTGATGACTTCTGCAACAGACGAACCATATAACTCAGCATTCCATTCTGAGGAAACCGCAGAAAGAGCGTTCAATGAAGCACGCTGGTATGCAGTCCAAGTAGCCTCAGGTTGTGAAAAACGTGTTAAGACAAATTTGGAGCAACGTATCCAAACATTTGATGTATCTGACAAAATTGTCCAAGTTGAAATTCCTCACACGCCTGCGGTAAAAATCCGCAAAGATGGCAGTCGTCAGCACACCGAGGAAAAGGTTTTCCCCGGTTATGTGCTAGTGCGAATGGTGATGGAAGATGATACTTGGCAAGTGGTGCGAAACACCTCCCATGTAATTAATTTCGTGGGAGCAGAACAAAAACGTGGCGGGAGCAAAAGCCGAGGTCACGTTAAACCAGTGCCTTTAGGTGCATCAGAAGTAGAACGGATCTTCAAACAGACTAGCGAACAGGAGCCGATTGTCAAAATTGACATGGCAGCTGGTGATAAGATAGTCGTGCTTTCAGGTCCTTTTAAAGACTTTGAAGGCGAGGTGATTGAAGTCAGTCCAGAGCGAAGCAAATTAAAAGCCTTGCTTTCGATTTTTGGGCGAGATACACCAGTAGAATTAGAATTTAATCAGGTAGAAAAACAGAGCTAACACAAATGGCGAAGAAAGTAGTAGCGGTCATTAAACTGGCCCTGAATGCTGGAAAAGCCAACCCAGCACCACCAGTGGGTCCCGCATTGGGTCAACACGGTGTGAACATTATGATGTTCTGTAAAGAGTACAATGCCAAAACAGCAGACCAAGCTGGAATGGTAATCCCTGTAGAAATTTCGGTGTTTGAAGACCGGAGTTTTACATTTGTACTCAAGACACCACCAGCATCAGTACTGATTCGCAAGGCAGCGAAAATTGAACGCGGCTCTAATGAACCCAACAAAAAGAAAGTTGGGTCAATTACAAAGGCTCAATTGCAAGAAATTGCTCAAACCAAAATGCCTGATCTCAACGCCAATGACATCGAAGCGGCGATGAGAATTGTGGAAGGTACGGCCAATAATATGGGCGTAACCATCTCTGATTAGTCATTAGTCATTGGTCATTGGTCATTGGTAGATCAAAAGACAAAAGGCAAAGGACAAAAGGAAAAAATTTATCGGGGGAGAGGTCACGTCTCGTAATTACCCCAGGAGAAAAAAATGGGCAAAAAAATATCGCGCCGCTTTCAGGCGCTGCTAGAAAAAGTAGAAGATAGGGACTATACACCCCTAGAAGCTTTAAATCTGCTCAAAGAAACGGCAACAGCCAAGTTTCCCGAAGCCGCAGAAGCACATATTAGACTAGGGATTGACCCGAAATACACAGACCAACAGTTGCGGACAACGGTAACACTGCCCAAAGGTACAGGACAAACTGTGCGGGTGGCAGTAATTGCTAGAGGTGAAAAAGTTACCGAAGCTAGTAATGCTGGTGCTGATGTTGTTGGTTCCGATGAGCTAATTAACGAAATTCAACAAGGTATGATGGATTTCGATAAGCTAATTGCTACACCGGATGTGATGCCACAGGTGGCGAAACTGGGTAAGTTACTCGGTCCGCGTGGTTTGATGCCATCACCCAAGGGTGGAACAGTGACATTTGACGTAGCAAGTGCGATCGCTGAATTCAAAGCTGGTAAATTAGAATTCCGGGCTGATCGGACTGGTATTGTCCATGTTATGTTTGGTAAGGCATCCTTCTCGCCTGAAGATTTGTTGGTAAACTTGAAGGCATTGCAAGAGACGATTGATCGAAATCGTCCTTCAGGAGCCAAAGGCCGTTATTGGCGGACAATTTATGTCACCTCAACTATGGGGCCATCAATTAAAGTCGATATCAACGCTCTCCGGGATTTAAAACTAAGCGAATTAGCTTAACGAAAATGAGGGAATAGAGACTAGAAAAGATTCTTTGAGTAATCAATTTTTTTTCTGAGTACCTACTGAACTCATGCCCCAAAACTAAATAAGCCAAGCCGGAGACAGCAGGAGCCAAAAGCTCAAATATCCTGCCGAGGTTAAAGCTCTAATTGCCTGAAGTGCCACCCATTGAGGTGTGAGTACTAACGTATTATGAGTTTTCCTATGAAACCCCGGCTCGGATAGCTGGGGTTAATTGTTTTTACAGGCTGATAGTAAAACCCGTTGAGGTCATCTATCGGCTCTCGAATTAACACCGATAAACAAAAACCCAGCGACAGATTTAGTTAAAGCACCGAAGTAAAACCGAATTTAGTCTCATAAGTAGATGTTCTGAAAGTTTTACTTGATGAAAAATAATGATTTTGCCCTTGGAGGTAAAACTAAGCATGGGTAGAACGCTAGAAAACAAAAAAGAGATAGTAGCTGATCTCAAAAACAGTCTGAGTGAGTCAACTTTGGCACTGGTAATTGATTATCAGGGTTTAACAGTTGCTCAAATCACTGACTTACGCCAGAAGCTGCGTCCGAGTGGTGCTGTTTGTAAGGTAACGAAAAACACCTTAATGGGCATTGCCATTGACGGTGACGAGAATTGGCAACCACTTTCGGAGTTGCTCCAAGGTTCTTCGGCTTTTTTGCTGGTTAAAGAAGATTTTTCTTCAGCAATTAAGGCTTATCAAGAGTTTCAGAAAGTTACCAAGAAGACAGAACTTCGTGGTGGCGTTATGGAAGGTCGCCTGCTCAAGGAGACTGATGTCAAGGCTCTAGGAGACTTGCCATCCAAGGAACAACTCATGGCGCAAATTGCCGGAGCTATCAACGCCTTGGCTACCAAAGTGGCTGTTGGTATCAACGAAGTTCCCAGTTCTTTGGCTCGTGCTTTACAAGCTGTGGCTGATAAAGAGAAAGAACAAGGTGAGAGTACCGAAAGTGCGGAACCGAGTACCGAAAGTGCGGCTGAATAAAATTCGCCAAATTACAACAAAGTTTGCCTGCTGGAGTTTATCCTTAATTGCAGCTTTTGGTAGGCAACAACACAATTTACATTACAGGAGTTATATCAATGTCTGCTACAACTGATCAAATTCTCGAACAATTGAAAACCCTCTCTTTGCTAGAAGCATCTGAGTTAGTTAAGCAAATTGAAGAAGCTTTCGGCGTGAGTGCTGCTGCACCTGCTGGTGGGATGATGATGATGGCTCCTGGCGCTGCTGCTGCGGCTGAACCAGTAGAAGAAAAAACTGAGTTTGATGTGATACTAGATTCAGTTCCAGCTGACAAGAAGATTGCTGTTCTGAAGATTGTCCGCGAATTGACTGGTTTAGGTCTCAAAGAAGCCAAAGACTTGGTGGAAGCTGCGCCTAAAGCAGTCAAGGAAGGTATTGCTAAGGACGCGGCTGAAGACGCTAAGAAGCGGATCGAAGAAGCTGGCGGTAAGGTAACTGTCAAGTAGTCAAGATTACGCCCAAAGACTTGTAGTTGAGGGATTCTCAGAAAAAGCCTGCACAAGCAGGCTTTTTTTTTAATCATGCAAATCAGCATCCCAAACGCCAATATAAATCCGATCCTGCTGATTGCGTTCAATTACACCTTTTAATCCGCCTACATTAAAAGAGTATCGCCTAGTTTGGCGATCGCGTACTCTTTGAAGTCCTTGGTTAATCTCACTATTAGCATTACCACCCAGCATTCCCTCTAATGTTCTTTGCATTACTTCAGGTGGAACAGATGGGGCAAAAGCTATCTCGGTTTGGCGCAATATTCCCGTTTTTTGGTCAAATAAGTAACCAAGATCAACATTGTCTTCCAATTTATAAAGATAAGCACGAGTATTCCATAACCCTTTAGTATTTTTACTGGGCTTACCTAATGCTGCTTTGACAGCATCTTGAGAAGTTCCTGTAGGAAATGCCGGCACACTGGAACTTTTGGTGTTACTAGGAGCAGCTTCGGGATTTTGCTGGGGTGGTGGTTCTGGGGTTTCTGGTGGCGGTGGTTCTGGGGTTTCTGGCTGGGGTGGTGGTTCTGGGGTTTCTGGTGGCGGTGCTTCTGCGGTTTCTGGCTGCGGTGCTTCTGCGGTGGAAATATCCGGTTCTGGTGCAAATGTGGGAGTTACTTGTGGCTGTTGTTCTACAGGTACTACTGTATCTAGACGAGGTTGTACTGCAACTGGTGTATCCGTAGGTTCTGAAGGCGAGGCTGTTGGTGAAGGAGTAGGTGAGATGTTATCTGAGTCAGAAAATGGTGTGGGTGTAGATGATGTGGTGATAGATTCTTGAGACTGTGGTTGACGAGTCACGCTAGAAATTGCTACCCCACCAATTAAACCACCTAAAACTAAACTGCCGATAATCAAAGCGGACTTTGGCGATTTCCGGCTAGGAATAGTTGGGGAAGAAGATATTGCTTGGGTTTGCTGAGTCGATGCTGCATGGGCAGGACTAAGGCTGACTGTGGCTTTAGTGGTGGAAGGCTGTGGGGAAATATCAGTGGGGGATTTTAAAGCATATAGCATTTTACTGGCAGTACTATAGCGATCGCTCACATGGGGCTGAATTGCCTGATTAATTACTTTTGCCAGATGTCGCGACACATCCGGGGCTGATTCTTCCCAAAGAATTGCTCCTGTTTGCAGATGTGTCTGTAGTTCTGGTGGGTGTTTACCCGTCAGTAAATAAATCGCCGTCAAGCCTAAACTGTAGATGTCAGTGGCGTAAACAGGTCGTCCTATGGCTTGTTCTGTGGGCATATACCCCGGTGTACCAATGACAAGCGATCGCGTAGGATGATGAGAAGAACTCACAACTGAACGGATAGTTTCCTTAACTGCCCCAAAATCAATCAAAAACGGCTTGTTATCAGCAGAGCGCAGAATAATATTATCTGGCTTGATATCCCGGTGAATTATGCCTTTACTGTGGACATAATCTAAAACTGATAACAAACTCAACAGAATTTCCCGAACAGCAGTTTCGCTCTCTGGCCCTTTGGCTTCGACAATATTTGTCAAAGTTGGCCCTTGAATCCATTCTTGAACCAGGTAAAACAGTCCATTCTCCGAAAAGTAGGCATATAACTTGGGAATTTGGTTACAACTGTCACCCAGATATTCCAAAGTTGCAGCTTCCCTTTCAAAGCGCTGTTGAATCATTTGGTAGGTTTTTGGGTCATTGGCTATGGGTTTGAGTTGCTTGATTACACAGCGACGGCGCGAAGGCATATGAGTGTCTTCTGCCAGAAAGGTTTCCCCAAATCCACCAGCACCGAGTACTTGAATTACTTGATAGCGATTGTTCAGCAGCGTTTTTGTCATGAATATTTACTAACTCGCACCCTTGGCAAATGTATATCAGATATTTAAGACGAGTTTCAGACAGGTTATATCCCCTAGCTTCAACTTAATCTGAGATATTTACAGGACTTACGCAACATTATTTCACCAGAGATAAACACAGCGAATATAGTACTTAGCAGACTAGTACCGCACGGCGGAAGTCAAAAGTCAAAAGTCAAAAGTCAAAAAGCTCATTAAACAGGCTTTTCAAGGATTTTAAATGGTTGCTTTATTTACGCCGTGTTGTACTAGGAAACGCGATATTAATCGGAATTATTTAACCTGACTAACAACCCATCTGCTATTTTCAGCATCCCATAAAAGGAAAAAGTTGACAGAACCAGGAACTCGTCTACCATTTTTCATCAAGTATTGAAACTTAGCATTGACAGTGGCTGTTTCTTCACTGGCTTCTAACAAACTAACTTGTTCAACATTGACGCTTTCAACTTTTCCTCCCCACCAGTCGATGTAGGAAAGATAACCATCTGGGTGGAGACGTTGATTACTTTGTAGGCTGGGAGCTAGTTGATTCCACGCAGTTTCATAATGACCCTGGTTAATATTGATATAATAATTCTCCACAGATTCTGCTGGTGATGGTCTGAGGGTTTCTGGCTGTATTACCGCAGGAGGTTGATAAACCGGGGGTTGAGGAGGAACTGTTTTGGGAGGAGAGGGATTTACAGGTTGTGTAACTTCCTCTGGTTCAATGGGATTTGGAGAAGGTTCTGTAATTCTGGCAATTGGAGAATTTACAGGTGGCGTAACATTCGGCACTTCACTCTGGTTCGTTGCAGGTTCTTTAAATGAGTTGCTTGGTTGGGTAACTGGTTGAACTGATTGGGGTGGTCTATTCATGGCAAAACCAATCAGAATAGAAGCACCAATCAAACCACCTACAATTAAACTGCCGAGAAAAATTCCCTTTGGTTTACTGACTGGTTCAGGAGGTAGTCCGGTAGATCCTGGACTAACCGCAACTGTGTATTGAGATGGGACGGGAGGTGGTGCTGTGGCTGGCGCTGTTGCTACTAATGGTTGTTGATAAGGTATTGTGGGAGGTACACTGGATGAAGCAAATTGCAAAGCTGACAGCATTTCTTTAGCCGTCGGAAAGCGATCGCGTGGATGATAGGCGATCGCCTGGTCTAATACCCCTGCTAATATAGGATTAATCTGCCTAGCATACTGTCGCCAAACAATTTCACCTGTTTGAGAATCTGACTCTAACTCCTGTGGTTGTTTCCCCGTGAGTAAATAAATTGCTGTCAATCCCAAACTATATAAATCACTAGAATACACTGGTCTACCGGCTGCTTGTTCACTGGGCATATATCCAGGCGTACCAATCACAATCGAGCTAGTAGGATTACCTTGGGAATTAACCACCGTTCCCATAGATTCCCGCACCGCACCGAAATCAATTAATACTGATTTACTATCACGCTCACGCATGATAATGTTATCCGGCTTAATATCGCGGTGAATAATGCGCTTTGAGTGGACATACTCCAGCACTGGTAACAAATCCACCAGAATTTCCCGCACCGCACTTTCACTAAACAACCCCTGCTTTTGCAGTTTTGCTGTTAACGTGTCACCCGAAATCCACTCTTGAACTAAATAGAATTGCCCCTCCAACTGAAAATAGGCATACAGCGTAGGGATTTGGTCAGTAAATCCACCCAAATCTTCTAAAATTGCGGCTTCCCTTTGAAACCGTTCCTGTACCAATTGATAAATTTGGGGATTATTCTGAATAGGTCTGAGTTGTTTAATCACACAGCGACGACTAGAAGGCATTTGAGTATCTTCCGCCAGAAAAGTTTCGCCAAAGCCACCAGATCCTAAAGTCCGAATCACTTGATAGCGGTTATTCAGAAGCATTTGCATAAATCACCCTTCACCCACATCAAACCTCTGCGTACCTTTGCGCTTAACTCCGCGCCCCTTTGCGTTTAAAATCTTCCTAATTATTTCGGAAAATATCTTCTTTGATAACGGTCTTGATATTTACTAATATATCTAGCATTACGCTGCTCTAATTGTGACAGCAATTTAATAGGAAATGCTTTTGGTGAGTATACAGGATTATACCAACTTTGAGCATTAAAATATTTTTGTAAGCCAGGAGTATTAAAGCGACGACCGTGACGAGCATAAATCGAATTTCGCATAATATCTAGCTCTAAACCGTCTTTGCCGTCCAAATCAGCATCTATTACGGCTCTTTCCGACAGCCATAAATAAGGAACTGTGGTCGCAGATGAAGAATTTACCGGTTGCGTAATATTGAGGACTTGATCCTGGTTAATCTCTGGTGGTTTCAATGTTCCCGTTGACTGGGTAACTGGTTGAACTAGTTGGGGTGGTCTATTCATGGCAAAACCAATCAGAATAGAAGCACCAATCAAACCACCTACAATTAAACTGCCGAGAAAAATTCCCTTTGGTTTACTGACTGGTTCAGGAGGTAGTCCGGTAGATCCTGGACTAACCGCAACTGTGTATTGAGATGGGACGGGAGGTGGTGCTGTGGCTGGCGCTGTTGCTACTAATGGTTGTTGATAAGGTATTGTGGGAGGTACACTGGATGAAGCAAATTGCAAAGCTGACAGCATTTCTTTAGCCGTCGGAAAGCGATCGCGTGGATGATAGGCGATCGCCTGGTCTAATACCCCTGCTAATATAGGATTAATCTGGCTTGCATACTGTCGCCAGACAATTTCACCTGTATGAGAATCTGACTCTAATTCCTGTGGCTGTTTCCCAGTCAGTAAATAAATTGCTGTCAGACCTAAACTATATAAATCACTCGAATAAACTGGTCTCCCGACTGCTTGCTCACTGGGCATATATCCAGGCGTACCAATGACAATCGAGCTGGTAGGATTACCTTGGGAATTAACCACCGTTCCCATAGATTCCCGCACCGCACCGAAATCAATTAATACTGATTTACTATCACGCTCACGCATGATAGTGTTATCCGGCTTAATATCGCGGTGAATAATGCGCTTTGAGTGGACATACTCCAGCACTGGTAACAAATCCACCAGAATTTCCCGCACCGCACTTTCACTAAACAACCCCTGCTTTTGCAGTTTTGCTGTTAACGTGTCACCCGAAATCCACTCTTGAACTAAATAGAATTGCCCCTCCAACTGAAAATAGGCATACAGCGTAGGGATTTGGTCAGTAAATCCACCCAAATCTTCTAAAATTGCGGCTTCCCTTTGAAACCGTTCCTGTACCAATTGATAAATTTGGGGATTATTCTGAATAGGTCTGAGTTGTTTAATCACACAGCGACGGCTAGAAGGAATTTGGGTATCCTCCGCCATAAAAGTTTCCCCAAATCCACCAGACCCCAAAGTCCGAATCACTTGATAGCGGTTGTTTAGCAGCATTTGCATAAATTAGCCTTCACCCACATCAAACCTCTGCGTACATTTGCGTTTAAACTCCGCGCCCCTACCCTCCGGGAACGCCTAACGGCGAATGCGTTTAAACTCCCCCCTCAATTTACTTTAAATCTAATAAACCTTCCTCCTTCAACTTAGGACTAAAACGAAATTGTTCTTGCAACCCCCGGTCTTTCAAGACACCTAAAATTTCTGCTTCCACTCGCCGAGAAATATTTTTTAAGATTTTAATTTGTGCCAATTCATCATTAGCTGGATGGTGATATTTTTCCTCTTCTTCAGGTGTCATTAATGGGAGAACATTTATAGGTTGTGTCCAACTTTCCTTGTGATCTGCATTTCCTAAAGGAACACTACCATTTTCAGCAATCCAAGCATTTTCAATATTTTCTAAAACCGTGCGGCTAGGGCGTGCAATAGTTTGAACCTTTACCCAATAACATTCTTGAGGCTGACGAACTAAATGCTGCTTCAGACTAAGGTAAACATCGCGGGAATATCCTACAAATTGCAACACTTTGGCTTGGTCAAAGATGGCGTATACTCCTATTTTTCCTTGAAATGCTTCAATTACTCGACCCTGGTCGTCAATGTAAGGAATATACTCCAGGTTTGCCAAAGAAGGAATATTTATTTCAGTACTCATATATCAAACCTAAAACTTGCTGTTGGTTAGTTGATAATTGATAATTTTAAAAAATGCCTTTTCCCATTAAGCAATTTTTTGATAAATTGCACAAAGGCGACTGGGTTGAAAAATCTTGGCATTGAACATAAAATTTGGGGGTACGTTGATGATTACATACTCATCAGACTCATTGTATTTTTCCAATTCTGCTGGCATTCCTTTGGGGGTAGAGAAGCTATAGGGAACTGGTTGAAAAAGTAATTCAGTAAATTCAACCTTTTCACATTTTGACTGTTGGCGAATCTGTTGTATAAAGGATTGATTTTTCAACAAATTAAACAGAGTTTCTTGTGCTTGTGCTTCTAGAGTGAAACTGCTATCAAAATTCTGGATGATTTTAAAAGGCATTTTGTGTACAGATAGTTGATTGATTAACGACTGAATCAAAATATAAGGCAAGCATCTCACTGTTTTAATGAAGCTCTATAAAACCTCACCCCAACCCTCTCCTTAGTAAGGAGAGGGAGCAGAAAATTTACCTATAGATCAGCCTATTAGATTTTGGGACTTCTGTCAGCTATGGCAGGAATCGCAGAAGGTAAAGAATCGTGTTCGGGTAGCATCTCACGAGAAGTCGGGGAGATTTATGGCTACGCCACTAAGGGTAAACAAGTCAAAAGTAAAAAGGCAAAAGAATCATTTCTTTTGCCTCTTAACCTATGAAGTTTTAGCTTTTGGCTTTAATCTATGCCTAAGCCACCCTAGCTATCGTAATCATCCTCTTCGTCATCTACTTCCTCGTAATCATCATCATCATCATCTACGAGATCGCTTATTTCATCAGCAATCAATTCATCATCTTCATCCAGAATAGGTCTTTCGGTGCGGCGTTTGCCAAACCCAGATTCCGCCAACCCAGGAGAATCTAAATTGTAAGTGCGGGCTGTGCGGTCATCCAATACCATATCCAGAGAATCGTCAACCTCATCCAATACCCCATTACCTTCAGCGATCGCATATTCATCAATCGCCCCTGGTTCCTCATAGGTATTGTAACCAGTACCAGCCGGAATCAACCGCCCAATAATCACATTTTCCTTCAAGCCCCGCAGCCAGTCAGACTTACCCTCAATCGCCGCTTCCGTTAGCACCCTGGTAGTCTCTTGGAACGAAGCCGCCGAAATAAAGCTATCAGTATTCAACGAAGCCTTAGTAATCCCCAACAGCACCGGCGTATATTGCGCCCGCGCCCCGCCAGTAATCGCCATCGCCTCATTCACCTGCTCCACTTGGCGCAGTTCCACCAACTCCCCAGGCAACATGGTAGTATCCCCACCATCATCAATCCTGACTTTGTTGGTCATCTGGCGCACAATCACCTCAATGTGCTTGTCAGAAATATCAATCCCCTGAGACTGATACACCATCTGCACCTCATTCACCAAAAAAGTCTGCACCTTTTGCAAAGCATGGCTAGCACAAGCATAAACGCCATCCTCCGAACCCAAACTAAAGAACACCTCCAAAATTTCATGGGGATTCGATGGACCATCACTCAACGGTTCACCCGCCGAAATCATCGAACCATCCGGCATCATCAAATTCTGCCCAGGTCCCAAGGGATAATCTGTCACTACACCATTGGATTCCATCACCTTAGCAGCGATCGCCTCATCCCCATCACCATAAACCACCTTTAGCTCACCAGAGCGCCGCGCCAAAATACACGCCTCCTTGGGTTTACGAGCCTCCAGCAATTCTTCAATCCGGGGCAAACCTTGGATAATATCCCCAGTTTTCGCCCGTTCAAACACCAACAACACCAAATTATCACCCCGTTGCACCAAATCCCCATCTTCGATTTGCAACACCGCCCCAGGGCTGACTCGGTAAGGGCGACCGACGCGGATATTGATGGCATATTGTTGAGCAGTCAAAGCCGACTCCCCAGTGGCAGAGCTAGGAGTAATATTACTCACAGACAACACTTGCCCAGAATCCTCAGCGAAGATTCCCGGAGCAATTTCTGCCCCTTCCACCAACAAATCACCCTGCTTCACCGTGGGTAAAACACTGGTATTCATAATCAGCTTGTCACTATCGCGCAACACCAAACAGCGCCGCACCGCTTCCGAGTCTTGACGCACACCCCGCACAACACCGCCTTCCTTACCCAAAATTTGAGTCCGGGCTACCACAGCCCCAGGAGCAATGCTGTCGCCATCCTCCACCTCCAAACTCGTTTGGGTACTACCTTGGGTAGCATCGGCGGTAATATCGCGACGAATTACCAAAGATTCCAAAATCACCAACTGCAAGCGCTGCACATCAGGATTTTCTTCATCTAACACCAACTCAATATCTGCGGCTAAAGGCGAAGCTGTATGATCCTGTTCGCCATCCTGTTCAATTTCCAGCACCAGCTGAGTCCGCAACAGTTCCACACCTTCCACAGACTTCACCCGTTCGGAATCTTTATAAGGCAGACGTTGCACCGCCCGCATTTGAATCGAACGCCCTGTTTGTTGACTAATAGAAGTAGTGGAAGGCACATCGGGATTATTCGGCACAGCAAACTCCACCACCGGACGGCTCAACAACGCCGGTCCTTCAGGAGATTCCACATACTGAATGTAGCGTAACTCCGTGGCCACAGTCCCTTGAAACTCCTCCCCAGGTTGGACAAAAGTATTATCTCGTCCCATTACCGCCTCTGGGTCATCCACCATCAGCAGTTCCCCAGGTTTCACCACTACTTCCCGGAGAATGTCATTTTTCTGAGTGACTTCAATTACCCCACTGTTTTGGCAGAAGATATCCTTCACAACTTCTGTGCCGGCTTCTACAAACTGCCCATCTTCCACCAACAGCAAGGAAATATCCTTATTCACTTCGTGGGTTTCTTCAGGAATCCACAGCAAAGTTCCACCCTGGACAATTTCGTAACCCAGCTTGGCTTTGCCTTTTTTCTGAACTTCCACACCCCCGAACTTCAAAAAGCCGCCGGTGTTGGTGCGATAGCGCTCATCAATCAACTCCGCCACCACCTGACCATTCTGCACCTTGGTTCCTGGAGTAGCCCGCAGGTTAAACACCTGGTTGTTGCCAGTGGTAATTAAATAGTGGTTACGCCCTTGGGAACTTTCCACAGTGACGGTGGCTTGGTCTAAAACCACAGAAGCGGTAATAATTTCAATTTCTCTGGTACTTTTGCCGGGGGTAGCTTCGGGTAAGCGCACCACACCACCATGCACACTGGTTAACTTGGTTTCTGCCAAAACGCCATTTTCGGCAATTTCGTCCCCATTTTTCACCACCAATTCCGCACCAGGAGGCAAATTATAAACTTCCCCAGACAGCACCCAAATCAAGCCACCCCTTGCGGCTGTGGTGGTAGTGTTGCCTTGGCGGTCTGTTTTTTGTTCTGGCACTACATCGGCAAACTGCACTTCCCCAGCCAAATCAGAAGCCACATCCTTCACGGCTTTTTCTGTATTGGTGCGGGTTGTGCGTCCACCCAGAGCCACTTCTGCTAGTAACTGCCCGATTTTTACTTTTTGTCCTTCATGGACATATAAAGTGGAACCTTGAGTCACATGAATTTCTTGATGCTCTTTGTCTCCAGAACCGTCTTTTTTCGGTTCCAGATTAATGATGCCATTGGCTTCTACATACAGCGCATCTTCGCCGTGGCGGGTGCGATAAGTTCTGGTGCGTAATTTGCGAGGTAAACGAATGGTTCCTTCGGTTTTAGAACGCACTTGCTGGGCTACTTCCCCGGTGAATACACCCCCAGTGTGGAATGTCCGCATGGTCAACTGTGTGCCGGGTTCACCGATACTTTGGGCGGCAATAATCCCCACGGCTTCGCCCAAGTCTACCATTTTGGCATGGGCTAAACTCCAGCCGTAGCAGTGTTGACACACCGAACGCGCTGCTTCGCAAGTCAGAGGCGATCGCGCCACCACTTCAGTTACACCAGCTTTGTGAATTTCTGCCGCCAAATCATCACAAACCGGAGTATTGCGGGGTGCAATTACTTCCTTAGTAGTGGGATGGATGACATCTTCAGCAATTACCCGACCCAGTAGGCGTTGTGCCAGGGGAATCAAGATTTTGCCGCCTTCGGTCATCGCCCGCACGGGAATTCCTCTGGTAGTGCCGCAGTCAAATTCCCGAATAATCACATCCTGGGAGACATCCACCAGCCGACGGGTGAGATAACCAGAGTCCGCAGTGCGTAGTGCGGTATCTACCAACCCTTTTCTTGCACCGTAAGAGGAAATAATGTATTCGGTGACCGTCAGACCTTCGCGGAAGTTGGTTTTAATGGGTAAGTCAATAATTTCCCCTTGGGGGTCTGCCATTAGCCCCCGCATCCCCACCAACTGCCGCACTTGAGAGATATTCCCCCGCGCCCCAGAGAAGGCCATCATATACACCGAGTTCAGAGGGTCAGTGTTCTTAAAGTGAACCACCACCTCATCTTTGAGTGCCTCACTCGTACCATTCCAAGTATCAATTACCTTTTGGAACCGTTCCACTTCAGTAATTTCACCCCGTTGATAACGAGTTTCCGTGGCGCGAATTTCTTCTTCGGCTGCTTCGAGGAGCGATCGCTTTGTGGGCGGAATCATCAAGTCATCTACACTGATAGAAACCCCAGCCTTGGTAGCATAGCGAAAACCCAACTCTTTCAACTTATCAGCCATTACCGCCGTGCGCGCCGTACCATAATGGGTGAACGCCCAGGAAATTAACTTTCTCAGTTGACCCTTGTCAACGACGCGATTGCGAAAAACTACCTTTTCCTTAGTCATTAATCATTAGTCCTTAATCAGTTATCAGTTATCAGTGAACAGTGAACAGTGAACAGTTAACAGTGAAAAGTTAACAATTATCAAAGCTTTTGCTGGAGGACTTAAACCCAACGATGTCTCTTGACTGATAACTGATAACTGATAACTGTTAACTGATTTGCACTTAAACTGCTAATGCTTCTTCAATGGCTTTGTTGTAAATAACACGACCAGGTGTTGTATGTACATACTGAGAAATTAAATTCCCTTGGGCATCTTCTCTGATGCGGCGAGACTTATACAGCAAAGTCCGGGTTCCATCAACGTTTTCTGTGACTTCCAACGGCTCTGTATCTGGTTTTTCCGATTCCACGTCACCATCAAACCGCACGTAAACATAAGCGTGTAAGTCCACTTGGTCTTGTTGGAAAGCCATAATTACGTCATCCATTGAGGCATAATACTTACCCATACCCTTAGTCGCAGCAGGGTTTTCGGCTGTTAAGTAATATGCTCCCAAAACCATATCTTGGCTAGGTGTAATAATTGGTCTACCTGTAGCCGGGGACAAAACATTATTAGAAGCCAGCATCAACAACCGCGCTTCCGCCTGACTTTCTAGAGACAGAGGCACGTGTACCGCCATTTGGTCGCCGTCAAAGTCAGCGTTAAAGGCTGGACATACCAAGGGATGTAATTGAATTGCGCGTCCTTCCACCAAAACCGGTTCAAAAGCCTGAATACCCAAGCGGTGCAGAGTTGGCGCACGGTTGAGCATCACCGGGTGTCCTTCAATCACCTCTTCTAGGACATCCCACACACTGGGGTCATTGCGAGAAATCAACTTTTTGGCGGCTTTGATATTATTCACCATACCGCTACGAATCAGGCGATTAATCACAAAGGGTTGAAATAACTCAATGGCCATTTCTCTGGGTAAACCGCACTGGTGAATTTTCAGTTTCGGTCCCACGACAATTACAGAACGTCCAGAATAGTCAACCCGTTTACCCAACAAGTTTTGCCGGAAACGTCCTTGTTTACCCTCAATGATGTCAGATAAAGACTTCAGAGGTCGGTTATTTGCCCCTACTACTGTGCGTCCCCGACGACCATTGTCAATTAAAGCATCCACTGCTTCTTGCAGCATCCGCTTTTCGTTCCGCACAATAATCTCTGGTGCTAAAATTTCTTGCAACCGTGCCAAACGATTATTCCGGTTAATTACCCGGCGATACAAGTCATTTAAATCACTGGTAGCAAACCGTCCACCATCCAGCTGTACCATTGGCCGCAGGTCAGGGGGAATTACGGGAATGACTGCCATTACCATCCATTCTGGTTTTGAACCGGTGGCGATGAAGTTGTCTATTACCCGGAGACGTTTAATTAGTTTGGCTCGCTTCTGCCCTTTAGCGTTGCCAATTTCTTCGCGCAGGTTCTCCGCTTCTTGCTCCAAATTAATATCTGCCAGCAAACGCAGCAACGCTTCAGCGCCAATGCCTACTTCTACGCCCTGCAACAGAGAATCTTCACTATATATTTGGTCTTCAATTTCCAACCATTGGTCTTCACTGAGTAGCTGCTTATAACTTAATGTTTCCGCATTACCAGGACTCAGGACAACATAAGAGTTGAAATAGACTATCTGCTCTACATCCCGCAAGGGCATATCTAGCAGAATGGAGATGTAGCTGGGAATACCTTTAAGATACCAAACGTGGGCGACTGGGGCGGCGAGTTTAATGTATCCCATGCGGTGACGACGCACCCGCGACTCGGTGACTTCCACACCACAGCGCTCGCAGACAATACCACGGTGACGAACTCTCTTATATTTACCACAATGGCATTCCCAGTCTTTAGCTGGGCCAAAGATGCGCTCGCAAAATAAGCCGTCCATCTCTGGTTTCAGAGTCCGGTAATTAATTGTTTCTGGCTTGGTGACTTCACCAACTAGCTGACCATTAGGTAAAGTGCGCTCACCCCACTGCCTGATGCGTTCCGGTGATGCCAAGCCGATTTTAACGTAGTCAAACTGATTAGTTTGGGCGGGTCTCATAATTAATTCGTAATTCTTAATTCTGATCACGGATGAGACGGATTAAAGGATTTCACGGATTTGAGCATCTGTTGCTATCACAAATAATCTCATTCGCGCAATCCTTTAATCAGCGTTCGTAATTTGGGGATTGGGGATTGGGGATTAGATTTGAGGGATTGGGGATTAGGAAATTTTCCCCCCTGCTCCCTGCCTCTTTCCCCCTGCTCCCCATACCCCCGACTCCCTACTCTTCCTCTTCTAGGGATTCACGGGAGAGAGATTCGTAGGTTGGTCGAGGGGGTGTGCGTCGGGCTGATTGATCTGCCATTAAATCGACTTCCACATCTAAGGAACTACCATCGGTTTGGGTTTCTACCTTGTGTACGGCAATGTCTAATCCTAATGATTGCAGTTCTCGCATTAGCACCTTAAAGGACTCCGGTGTTCCTGGTCGGGGAATTGACTTACCTTTAACGATCGCATTTAACGCTTCATTCCGTCCTTGCATATCGTCTGATTTGACTGTCAGCAATTCCTGCAAGGTGTAAGCTGCACCAAAGGCTTCCAAAGCCCACACTTCCATTTCGCCAAAGCGCTGACCACCTTGTTGGGCTTTACCACCCAAGGGTTGCTGAGTTACCAGCGAGTATGGCCCTGTGGAACGAGCGTGGATCTTATCATCCACCAAATGCACCAGTTTGAGAATATAAGCTACGCCTACGGTTATTGGTCGGTCAAAGGGTTCGCCTGTACGACCATCAAACACCATAATTTTGCCAGGGTTATCTGGGTTGTATACCCAGTCTTTACCTGTTTCGTCTCGTGCTTCTTGCAATTTGCCATGTACGATGCTGCGGGAAGTCTCTTCCCCATACATTTCGTCAAAGGGAGTAATTTTAAACCGGACTCCCAAAGTATGAGCAGCCCAGCCCAACATACACTCAAACACCTGTCCGACGTTCATCCGACTAGGTACACCCAAGGGGTTAAGCACAATGTCCACGGTGGAACCATCTGCTAAATAAGGCATATCTTCTACTGGTAATATCCGAGAAATAATCCCTTTATTACCGTGGCGACCTGCCATTTTGTCGCCCACTTGGATTTTGCGCTTCTGGGCGACATACACCCGGACAACCATATTGGCTCCTGGTGGTAATTCATCGCCTTGTTCACGGGTAAATAAACGCACGTCAACGACGCGTCCTTTTTCACCGTTGGGAACTCGCAGGGAGTTGTCTCGCACATCCCGTGCTTTTTCACCAAATATGGCACGCAAGAGTTTTTCTTCTGGCGGTTGGTCAGATTCACCTTTAGGTGTGACTTTTCCTACCAGAATATCTCCAGCTTCTACCCAAGCACCGATACGGATGATTCCCTGTTCATCTAACTGACGCAGAGCATCTTCGCCGACGTTGGGAATTTCTCTGGTGATTTCTTCTGGACCGAGTTTGGTTTGTCTGGCTTCAATTTCATATTTTTCAATGTGAATTGAGGTGTAGACATCATCCTGTACCAGTTTTTCGGAAATCAAAATCGCGTCTTCGTAGTTATACCCTTCCCAAGGCATATAAGCGATGACAATATTTTGACCCAAGGCTAATTCACCACCTTCGGTGGATGAACCATCAGCGAGGACTTGACCTGCAACGACTCGCTCACCAATGCGGACGAGAGGTTTTTGATTTAAACAAGTGTCTTGGTTGGATCTTTGGTATTTAGAAAGCCGATATCTAATTTCTGAGTTACCGTCTTTGGGACGAACACGAATTTCTGTGGCATCGACATAGGTAACATCACCATCGGTACGGGAGACAATCACCATTCCGGAGTCTCTCGCGCCTTGGGCTTCTAAACCAGTACCTACCAAGGGACGCTCTGGCTTGAGCAGGGGTACTGCTTGCCGTTGCATATTGGAACCCATCAGCGCTCGGTTAGCGTCGTCATGTTCCAAGAAGGGAATCATGCTGGTAGCTACAGACACAATTTGCACTGGGGATACTGCTACGTAGTCTACTTGTTCAGGGGTTGTGGTAGCCCAGTCTTGGCGATAACGCACTGGCACTTGTGGTCCTTTGATGTAGCCATTTTCATCTAAGGGAATGTCACCTGTAGCAGTCCGCAAATCGTCTTCTTCGTCGGCTGTCATGTAGACCGGCGGTAAGTCAAAGCGCACTCGACCATTTTCTACTGGTCTAAAGGGTGTTTCTAAAAATCCATAGAGGTTGACTCGCGCATGGGTGGCTAAGGAACCAATCAAACCAGCGTTGGGGCCTTCTGGGGTCTCAATGGGGCAGATTCTGCCGTAGTGAGAAGGGTGAATATCTCGCACGGCAAATCCTGCCCGTTCACGAGTTAAACCACCAGGGCCAAGGGCGCTGAGACGGCGTTTGTGGGTCAGTTCTGCTAAGGGATTAGTTTGATCCATGAACTGACTTAATTGGCTAGAACCAAAGAATTCTTTGATTGCTGCTACCAATGGTTTGGGGTTAACTAAGGAGGCTGGGGTTAAAACTTCGGCATCGGATACGGTCATCCGTTCGCGAATGATGCGTTCTAAGCGATTTAAGCCGACTCGCACTTGGTTTTGCAGCAGTTCGCCGACGCTTCTCACCCGACGATTACCTAAGTGGTCAATATCGTCGATATTACCGATGTCGTATTCTAGGTTAATCAGGTAATCTACTGCTGCCAATATATCCCCAGGAGTTAGCACGCGCATGGTGTCGGGAACAGACAGCCGTAATTTTTTGTTGAGTTTGTAACGACCAACGCGACCGAGGTCATAACGTTTGGGGTCGAAGAAGCGGGAGTCTAATAGCTGTTGTCCACCTAATACTGTCGGTGGTTCACCCGGACGTAATTTGCGGTACAACTCCATCAGGGCTTCTTCTTCGGAAAACTGCCCTTCTTTTTCGATGGTTTTTTGGAAATATTCGGGGTGGCGCAGAGCATCAAAGATTTCGTTATCTGACAAGCCCAGGGCCTTTAATAGTACCTGTGCTGAGAGTTTACGGGTTTTGTCGATGCGAACCCACACCAAATCGTTACGGTCTGTTTCAAATTTCAGCCAAGCCCCCCGGTTAGGGATTAAGCTAGCTGAATAGGTACGCCGCCCGTTTTTATCGATTTCTGATTTGTAGTAAACTCCAGGCGATCGCACTATCTGGTTGACAATTACCCGTTCGGCTCCGTTAATAATAAACGTGCCTCGGTCTGTCATTAAAGGCAGATCCCCAATAAATACTTCTTGTTCTTTGATATCCCCTGTTTCTTTGTTCAACAGCCGGGTCGGTACATACATTTGTACAGCATAGGTACTATCCCGCCGTTTCGATTCCTCAACGCTGTATTTTGGCTCTTTGAGTTTGTAGTTGTTACCTAAAAAGTGCAGTTCTAGTTTGCCTGTGTAGTCTGTAATTGGACTAAAAGAGTTGAGTTCTTCTATCAAACCCTCTTCTAGAAACCAGCGAAAACTTGAACGCTGGATTTCAATCAAATCGGGCAACAGAAAGGCGGATTCCATATATGTATCTGTAGTCATGCCTTTACCTTCATCAACCTGGTTAAACTTTTTGTGAGGACACTGTTTATATCTCTTTTTTTGGCGTGTTCCCAGCGCTCACTTGTGTCCATAACTATTTGGGAACTTCTGTGTTTTTTATGCCATCTGCTATTTCTAGGTGTAGGCAAACGCCGCTATTGAAGCCCGAAAGAGAGTTTTTGGCAAGGGGGGTAATCGCCCTTGTTTTCTCTCAAGGTGCGTTAAAATCCAGATATTATGCTGATTTTTCAACAGTCTTCGGCTGAAACATTGATGAATTTGTTGTGCTTTCCTCACTTCCTCTCCCATGAAGCTTCATGAATGCCTAGATATGTCTAGACTATTTGTGTCATCAATTCACCGTCTATACTTACGGTAGTCTCCTAAGACACAGGGAAAGAGCCGTGTATTTTGTCGGCTCTGATTTGTAACTAAGGGCTTTATTTTGGTGGGTTTTGCTCACAAGATAATTTACTTTTAACAATTTTCTATAGGTTAAATACAGCACAGACGCTTTTTTACCCAAGTCTTGATGACTGTCGAATCCTGGCATCATTCATAAATTCAGAACATCCGCTTGTGGAGATGAGGTGGATGATCAAGTTGATAAGAGTGCAAAATCAAGCTTAAAAGTTTATAATTCCTTCCTTTTTTATTATGACGTATTCAAATTGTTTTGGAGGGATTAATACTAGCATATTTTTGTCCTCCTAAAGTTTTATTTTTTCCGCACTATACTTTGGCGAGCTTCTGTTACCACCTACCTGGGACATAGATGAGCAAGTTTTATAGTGCTAGTCGAAATAATTCACAAGCATTTTGGGTGGTTTGAGCGGCGATCGACTCTAATGTCTCCCCACGCAGATGAGCTACTTGTTCTGCTACATAACGAACATAGGCTGGCTCATTGCGTTTTTGACCCCGTTTGGGTACTGGAGACAGAAAGGGACAGTCTGTTTCCACTAGCAGGCGATCGCTTGTTACCATCGCTGCTGAGGCTTGGATAGCTTTAGCGTTTTTGAATGTTACTGTCCCGCTAAAGCTAATGTAGAAGCCTAAGTCCAAAAACCATTGGGTTTCCTCTGGTGTTCCACCCCAACAATGCATGACACCTCTGGGGGTTTCTCCTGTGCTTTCCTGCCATTTTTGCAGGATGTCCCTAACTTCTGGGGCTGCATTACGACAATGGATAATCACTGGGAGATTGAGTTCACAGGCGATCGCTAGTTGGGCTTCAAAGGCTATGCGTTGTTCTGCATAGTTATCTGCTTTGTAAAGATCCATACCCATTTCCCCAATTGCTACCACTTTCGGTTCCGAACTAGCCAAAGATTTAATTTCTGCGGCTGTGTCGCTGTGCCATTTTTCCACATCTAAGGGATGCAAACCAACGGCAAAGCTGAGTTCGGGAAACTGGTGCGCTAGGGTCTTGATGCTGGAAAATTCTGATGGTTCGACGCAGGAATGTACGAGGCGTACTACACCTGCTTCTTGCCATCGCGATCGCACTGCTGCTAAATCCGGCTCAAATGTATCAAAGTTGAGATGGACGTGAGTATCAATCAACTGCATTGTAGTTATCAGTCATGATTTCCTAAACAGTAATCAGTGATATACATAGATATATTTACTGATTACTGAACAATTGAACTACTCAGCAGACGCTGGAGCGAGTGGCTTGAGTTTGCGAGCCAACCTTGATTTTTTCCTAGCACCATTATTCGGGTGGAGAACACCGCGCTTCACAGCTTTGTCAATTTTGCTAACAGCCTCAGACAGCCGTACCTGGACTTCTTTTTCTAAGTCTGAGTTAGGATTAGCTGCATAGACATCTACTGCACTAAAGTATTTTTTCATCAGCGTTCTTACTGCTGACTTGTAAGCTTTGTTACGCAGACGATTGCGTTCTCCGATTTGGGCGCGTTTAAGAGCAGATTTTGTATTCGCCACAGTCAATTCCAAAAATACTATTAATATGTACACACACTACTAGACTTACTAATATAGCATTCATCCTGCCAATGTCAGAATTTATCAAAAAAGTTTTTCTTTGGGAGTGGGGAGTGGGGAGGAAGAGGCAGGGGGGCAGGGTGCAGGGGGCAGGGGGGAGCAAGTCCTAAGTTGACAATTTCATAGACAAAACTATACTTATATTGACAAAAATCAATATATATTTTAGGAAAAAATCAACTACTTGATATATAATACGGTGATATCAAGTATTGAATTGAGACTATTGCCGACGCGAAAACCAAGCAATGATGGTGGTAGTCTTTTTCAGAAACTTAATTGGAACACAATCGCGTCTGGCTAAGGCGTGAAAGTCTACTGAGGGATAACTGCTCCCATGCTCCCGTTGAAGTAGAAAGTAAAGTCTAGTTTTGTCTAGGTTTTATATAGCAGAAGACGATAACTAATGACCAATGACCAATGACCAATGACCAATGACCAATGACGGTTGGTGTGTAACCGATTGAGAAAATGCGTTAAAATAAGTTACTTGAATTAAATTTCAGCGACTCAAGTAGAAAAACAGATAAAAATTATACTCAGTCTCTATTCCACCCCCTTGAACGAGGTAACTGGATATGCATATGTGTCACCAGCAAACCGGCAGGAAGGGCAGGTTAGGTTGTCAGGGTAGTGAGGATTGGCACACCTTCTCCCTGCCGTATACCGCAAAGCTTACCACTAGGGTGAGCCAACTAGGTAAATCGAACTGAGGAATTATAGTCGCCTTCTCAAGCAAACCATGTGCTGGCAGCCTTGGGAGGATCAAAAAAAATCCAGGTTAAGCTAGAGAAGAGAATTAGGGTTAGCTCGACAACCTCATTGGTTAAAAGTTAAGACTGATTCTCAGGCGGGAATAATCTAAATTTTGGCATTATCCTTACTCCATGCTGCGAATCATTACTCAGCAGGCAGACGTTGTATCAGAACTACAACGTATCTGTAATCGTACTCACGATGAACACGTGCTTCACAAAGAAGCAACTGTGCGCGAAGTATTGCAAGCAGTGCAGCGCCAAGGCGACAAAGCTGTTTTGCATTATACAGCTGAATTCGATAACCAAACTCTCAAATCAGAGGAATTGCGTGTTACTGGCTCGGAAATGGATGCAGCCTACCAACAGGTATCGAAAGAGCTACTCCAGGCGATTCAGTTGGCTAGCCGCCAGATTGAAGCATTTCACCGACAGCGTGTCCCGAAAAGTTGGGTACACTTTGGCGATGATGATGTGGTGGTGGGTAAACGCTATACCCCTGTAGACCGTGCGGGTTTATATGTGCCTGGTGGTCGTGCTGCTTATCCCAGTACTGTACTCATGAATGCTATTCCGGCTAAGGTGGCTGGTGTGCCTCGTGTGGTGATGGTAACACCTCCTGGTGTCAGAAAAGCAATTCACCCAGCTGTTTTGGTAGCTGCTCAAGAAGCAGGGATAGAAGAAATTTATCGTGTTGGGGGGGCGCAGGCGATCGCCGCTTTAGCTTACGGTACAGATACGATTCCTAAAGTAAATGTCATTACTGGCCCTGGTAATATTTATGTCACCTTAGCCAAAAAACTGGTTTATGGTACTGTCGGCATTGATTCCTTAGCAGGGCCGAGTGAAGTGTTAATTATTGCCGATGAAACAGCAAATCCGGTAAATGTGGCGGCGGACTTGTTGGCGCAAGCTGAACATGATCCAATGGCGGCGGCGATTTTGTTGACTACGGATACTGCTTTAGCTAAAAACGTGCAAGTAGCTGTAGAAAGACAATTAGTGGATCATCCCCGAAGGATAGACACAGAAAAAGCGATCGCTCATTATGGCTTAATTGTGGTTGTGGAATCTTTGTCAGCAGCAGCCGAATTTTCCAACGAATTTGCTCCCGAACATTTAGAGTTAGAAGTTAAAGATCCTTGGGCTGTGCTTTCCGATATTCGTCACGCCGGCGCAATATTCTTGGGTTACTCTACACCAGAAGCTGTAGGAGACTATTTAGCAGGGCCTAACCACACCTTGCCAACTTCCGGTGCGGCTCGTTATGCTTCACCTTTAGGAGTAGAAACCTTCCTCAAACATTCCAGTATTATTCAATACTCACCTACTGCACTGCAAAAAGTGGCTGGAGCAATTGATGCGCTAGCAACAGCCGAGGGCTTACCGTCTCATAAAGATTCAGTAAGGCGCAGAATTCAGCAGGAAGAGTGATTTAGAATGTTAATTTTTTTCATAAACTATTGGACAAAGCTACTCGGTAGCGGCCAGATATAAGATTGGACAGCAGTAGCATCAAAGGAACAGCGACATATAGCATATTTCATCTGAGTAGGTACGTAGTGGCATGGCAAGCTTAAAATGATGCAATAGAAAATGTTCGTAGTTGCGCTTTAGCGCGATTTAACTTAGAAATCTAATGCACTATTTTAGCCTTGTCACGCCTGTAGGGCTGGCAGTCCTTGCCCTCCCCCACAAGATTTATAATATTAATTGTGTATGTACTTAATTTACTTACGGAGTGCTATTTTATACGCTATCACCAAGGAACTGCCAAAAACTTGTTTCAAGTAATTTAGGACTTACGCACACTCTACATTTTCTTGGCGTTCTACAGCCCTTGCGGGCATCGCTGCGCGCGGGCGGCTAAAGCCCTGGGGGCATACGCTACGCGAAGGCGGTATGGGCTTCCCGCACGCTACGCGAACGATAAATCAAGATTTTTGGCAATTATTGCGTAAGTCCTGAGTAGAACGAGTTATTCAAGCTTTAAATGATTTGGTATTTACCAGTGATGCCAAAGTCATACTCTGTCATGTATTTCCCACACCAGAGTCAGAGATGCAACTACCCGCAGACCGCCCTCATCCAGAATCTTCAAAGTCTTCTGATTTCCATATTGAAAAACTACTGTTAAAGTATAAAGAAAACTTATCATTTAACAGTGAATTAGAATTGGTAAGCGGCGAGCCTGCGGTGGAAATTATTCGCCTAGCCAATATTTACAAAGCCGACTTAGTGGTAATTGGTAGTCGCGGGTTAGTTGGGATGAAGCGAATTGTCCTGGGTTCTGTCAGTACTCAAGTAGTGGAACAGGCTAATTGTTCGGTCTTGGTGGTAAAACCAACATCCTAAGTATTGACTGTAGAGGCGATTAATCACTTTCTCTTGTACAGAGGCGATTAATCGCGTCTCTACTACTGACTTGCCAAAAACTGACGCAAACTTAATAAATTCAGGGTTTGACCTAAATTGAGGGGTAGCATTGAAACTCCTTCCAAGCGGGACTGCACCCAACCTTCTCCCCAATACCATTCATGAAAGCCATCAATACCTCCACTGAGGAGCAAACGAAGACAGTTGGGTTTTGCCACTTCTACTTGATGATGAATTGAAATTGGCCCTGTCCAGGTTGTAAACTGAAAGCCGGTGTGCAGTTCTTCTGGCATTCCGGGAGTAAAATTTTGGACCACCAGCCATTTGGCTAGTTTTTCGGGATTTTGCAAACTGTCACGAATCGCACTGGCGGAGGCGGTGATTTCTATCCGTAGTTGACTTTGTTGAAATTTACCCAGCATTTTTTTTAAGAATTCTTTAAAGGTCTGGTCTGGCTTTTGCTGCATTGTAGTTCTAGTATTGCAAATACAATCACCTATCACAGCCTCGTTTTTCTACTAGATGAGAATTTAGAATAGAGAATGTAGACTTATTAAGAAATGTAAGGTTTTTCATGGCTGACCAATTAATTCGTGCCACAGCTGCCGACGGTGGAATTCGTGCCGTGGGTGTGATTACTAATCGTTTAACAGAAGAAGCACGGCAACGCCACAAGTTGTCTTATGTGGCTACAGCAGCGCTGGGGCGGAGTATGGCTGCGGGCTTATTGATGGCTTCTAGTATGAAGCGACCTGGTTCGAGGGTGAATGTCCGAGTTAAGGGCGATGGGCCTTTGGGCGGAATTTTGGTAGATGCTGGTTTGGATGGAACTGTACGCGGTTATGTTGCCAACCCATCTGTAGAATTGCCTCCGAATGAAAAAGGTAAGCTCGATGTTGGTGGTGCGGTTGGTAAAGGCTACCTTTATGTGGTGCGAGATATCGGTTATGGCTACCCTTACTCTAGTACGGTGGAACTAATATCGGGGGAAATCGGCGAAGATGTGGCTCATTACTTAGTTAGTTCTGAACAAACACCTTCGGCTTTGGTTTTAGGCGTATTCGTCGGAGCAACTGGTGTAACTGCTTCTGGAGGTTTGCTTGTACAGGTTTTGCCGAAAGCTGCTAGGGATGAAGACCTAGTGGAAACACTGCAATCACGGGTATCTAGTTTGTCTGGATTTACACCGTTGTTACAAGCTGGTAAGACGTTGCCAGAAATTTTTGATGATTTACTAGGGGATATGGGTCTGTCAGTATTTCCCGAACGTCAAATGTTGCGCTTCCACTGTGGTTGTTCTTTTGACCGTGTGCTAGGGGCGTTAAAAATCCTGGGCAAAGAGGAGTTGCAAGACATGATTACTAAAGATGATGGTGCGGAGGCAATTTGTGAGTTTTGCGGCGAAGTTTATCAAGCAAATAGGAATCACTTGGCGCAATTAATTGTTGATTTACAAGCTGAATCTTCGGTTTCTGGTTAAAGTATAAAGTCATACGAAAAGATGATAATATTCATGCTATCTGTGGTCGGAGAATATTTATGCCGTGGCTTTTGAATTATGAGAAAGTTACTGTGGCAGCATCGGAATTATCAGCCTAGAACAGATCGCTATTCAACTATTTTGGTGTGAGAGATGACACAGAGGGATATTCCAGAACGTTGGCCCCCATCCGGAGCAGGACAGCCAGATGATATGACAAGATTATCCCGAACACCTCAATTCGGTGAAACTCAAAGTTTTGGTGTTCCGGCTAATGGTTCTACCTCTAAGTCTGTGCAGCGACAAAAACAAGACAGTTCCGAATTACTTTTAAATAATCAGTCAGCAGAACCTAGTTTACCCAGGATAAATTCTGGGAGATTCCCTGCTTGGACGAGAAGCTGGGTTTTGTGGGGATTAATGTTAACATTGATTCCTGGCGGTGTGGGGTTTCTGGCGATGGCTATGCTGCTAAAGCTACCAACGGCTCCCAGTTGTCCGGCGATTTCGCGACCTTTTGTGAGTGCTGCGGTGAAGTTACATTGCGCTCAGTTATCTGCTTCTAAGCTGACTGTGAAGGATTTATTGCAAGCGATCGCCATAGTCAGTAAGATACCAGAGGATCACCCGTTGCGGGGAGAAATTGATCGTTATTTAACAGAATGGTCGCAGGATATTTTACAACTTGCAGATGAAAGTTTTCAAGCGGGAAATTTAGAAGAAGCGATCGCTACTGCGCGTCAGATACCTGAAGGCTTACGACCTTCTCAATTAGTTGAGGAACAAGTTAGTAAATGGCAATCAACTTGGTCTGATGCAGAAGATATATATAAGAATGCGGAAGGGGAACTAAAACAACGACGCTGGCAATCAGCGTTTCTGCTCTCGGCTAGATTACTGCGTGTGGATAATCAATATTGGTCAAGTGTTAAGTATGACCAGTTAAACAATTTGATTACTTCGGCACGGGAGGATGGTGATAAGTTAGGCCAGGCTGAAAGTTTAGCAAATAGCAAGGTAGTAGATAATTTACTAAAAGCGATTAAATTGTCTGAGTCTATTAGACCTGAAAGCTACCTTTATGAAAAAGCGCAGGAGTTCATTCCCGAAATTGGCCGGAAAATGCTGGATTTAGCGGAGGCGAGTCTGGATAAGCGGGATGCAGATACAGCGTTAGATATTGCTAGACAAATTCCGGATAATGCGCGATTGCAGACAGAAGTTGAAGATTTTATGGCTTTGACTGATGCGCGACGCAGTGCATGGATTGGGACAATATCTGGGTTAGAATCAGCTATTTTTCAGGCGCAACAAATTGATGCTTCTAGAAGAATTTATGGTGATGCTCAAGAGTTGATTGCTCGTTGGCAATTGGAAATTGAAGACGTGGCGCGTTTAGAAAAGGCGCGGAGCCTTGCTAGTCAAGGTACTATTGAATATTTAACGGCAGCAATTAGTGAAGTTCAGATGATTTCTTCTGATAATCCCCGCGCTTCGGAGGCGAGGAAGGAAATCAACCGTTGGCGTAACCAAGTTGAGACTATTGAAGATAGACCTATTTTGGAACGCGCTCAACAATTGGCATGGCTAAATGATATTAATTCTTTGCAAGCAGCAATATCGGAAGCGAGTCAAATCCGTCGGGGTAGGGCGTTGTATTCTGAAGCACAGAACAAAATTAATGGTTGGACGGCGACTGTTGAGCGTATACAAGATCAGCCATATTTAGATCAAGCAAGAATGCTGGCGCGGAGTGGTGATTTGAATGCTGCTATTAATACGGCTCAACCAATTGCGTCTTCAGGGCGATCGCTTGCTGGTGAAGCCAGGAAGGCTATAGATGATTGGCGAGGACAAATCCGGGCTAGAGAAAACTGGAATCGAGCTAGAGCAGTGGCTGTTGCTGGTACACCGGAAGCTTTGTCTCAAGCTATCGGTATTGCTCAACGGGTTCCCAGAAATAGCACGTTGCGGATGGATGTGAATATTGCGATTAATCAATGGAGTCAGCAATTATTCGATATTGCTCGTTCTCAGGGTGATTTTAATATTGTGCGTGCTATTGAGACGGCTAAGTTGATTCCTCGCAGTAGTTCTGTTTACAGTCGGGCGCAACAGCAAATTGAAAATTGGCAGTCTTTTCTCAATCCTCCTGAACCTGAGCCTCCTGTAATTCAGCCAACTGTCCCTATTATTGAGCAGCCAAGTCCGCCTATTGTGGAACGGTAATTGTTTATAGATCTTCATCAACCTTTGGCAAATTATATGTTTGTGGGAGGTTGATTTTTTTATTTACATGAGTTACCCACGAGTGACGGGAGAATTAATTGTTTTGGCTTGCTCTAGGAGGCGATCGCATGAGATAATTGAGTCAGGACTTACGCAAAAATATGGAAAACCGAACCACGTAAAGCCTTCTCTACGAGAGGCTTGTCTGCGACACGCTACGCGAACGCCAACGGCATAGCTAGAGCCTCCGGCACGCTACCGCGAACGCTTACCGCGAAGCGTCTCCCCTTCTCCCAAAGGGAGAGGCTAGCGCCAAGGGAGAAGGACACAAAGGACACGTTCGCGTAGCGTCTCGAAGAGAAGTTAAGAAGGTTTCAGAGAGTCCTTGCGTAAGTCCTATGAATATATTCAGTATTTTTCATAATTTTGTTAAAGTTGTGGTTAATAATGTAGAGACGTTCCATGGAACGTCTCTACACGGGTTTTGACATCATCACAAATCGTGTTGATACTTCAAGTCAAAAGTTAATAACTTACTTGCGTTTTTTTGTGGTAGCCTGAACAATTCTTGATTCCAAAGTAAATTCTGGTATTTCTGCGAGTTCGGCTTCATTCAAACTATACTGTTCACACACCAAACTCAAGCGATTTCCCGGTGTTTTTACGGCGTTGACGGAGTGAGTTAAATCACCTTGAAAGTAAACTAAAGTATTTACCTGGGGCTTAATTTGTCCCAGTTGGCGTTTCTGCGACTTCAGTACCAATTCTCCCCCTTCCATATTTTGGGGTAAGCGCACATAAAGAACGCTGACAACTGCCGGCGGTTCCACGGTTTTGCAGTAAGAACGCAACGAGCGGTCAATGTGCGGGTCTACACGGGAACCTTCCTTCAGTTGTAACGGATTGAGGTAAAATGCATTACAACTCGGTTGTAGAGCCAAATCCAGGTATGGTTTGAAATAGGGAAACTTTTGTTCTACAGTGGGAATGTGCGATCGCCTGAATACTACAGAAAATCCCTTAGTCCCCACAAAATCGCGGTTGAGATTATTGATAGCAAAGTAACGACAAGCTTGAATTTCTCCCCATAAATTATTCAGATATTCGCTAGGGAAGGCGTTTGGTTGTTGTTGATAGTGTTTCACAGTCAGTATAGAAAGCAATAGAAGAATAATATACAGCCAGTGCAGAGTGACCAAAGGCGATCGCATACGGCGTTGTTGTATCATGAACACTGGGAAACTTTGATATCCCGGAACTCATTCACAACTGGAGTTTGCGTTTGACAGAATTACAGATGCGGCTGTGATTTCTATTGCTAGTGAATGGCGTACTCACTTAGATGAGATAGAGGTAGAAATGCACATATTTGCTGGCTTGGCTTTTGGCTATAAAGCGAAACCCGAAGACAATATCAATGAATGGCTACCAGATAAACCCAAAGTGCGGCGAGTCATCAGGCGTGTATCCAGTACCTTTTGGTTTAGTCGTGAGGTGATGCAGTATGCGCCAGACTGTGTAGTGATTATACCAGAAAATGTGCGCGATCGCCTGAAACAAAAACTCCGCACTCTCTGCGATTCATACAATATAGAAATCAGGAGTTAACTTTTGTGGGGTGGGCATCTTGCCCGCCCTCAAATTACCTTAAAATCTTTTCAATCATCCCATTCGCTTGGGAAGCATAACCACCGCCAAATAAATTAAAGTGATTGAGAATGTGATACAGGTTATACAGGGTTTTTCTCTGCTCATAACCTGCATTTAAAGGAAAAACCTCGTGATAACCTTGGTAAAACCCGGCTGAAAAGCCACCAAATAACTCTGTCATCGCAATATCAACTTCTCTATCGCCAAAATAAGTTGCTGGGTCAAATATTACCGGTTCGCCTGACACAGTATACCCAGCATTTCCACCCCATAAATCACCATGTACTAAGGATGGTTGCACTTGATGATTTGCCAATAATTCCGGAATAGCTGCAAGTAATTGCTCTTGTTTGGGAAAACTCCCACCCCGTCGCCTAGCTAACTGAAACTGATAACTCAGGCGATGTTGAGTATAAAATTCTGCCCAGTCTGCTGTCCAGGTATTGATTTGGGGTGTGGAACCAATAGTATTATTAATTTGCCATCCAAAACCTTTGTTGCTAGTAGCTTTGTGCATCTGTGCTAACTTGCGTCCCATTTCTTGACAAGATTTGCTGTTACTACCTCCCATTTCTAGCCATTCCAAGACGATATAGCTAGAGTTTCCAGCAGTACCCCAGCAAATCGGTTTGGGTACAAGAATGGTATTTGTCGCCAGCATTTCTTTTAAACCCAGCGCCTCAGCTTCAAACATAGCAACTTGAGAAGCTTGATTGAGCTTGACAAAATAAGTCAAATTACCATCAGCAACAGCATAACCTTGATTAATACAGCCACCACTCACACTGCGCTTGTGCTGAGTTTGAAATTTTTCGCCAGTTACTTGGCTAATATGGGTATCAATTTCAGTCCACATAATTTCAGTTACCAGTTAACAGTTAACAGTTAGGGACTTACTCGAAATAAATTATCCAAATAAACGTTAGCGTAGCTTGCCGAAGGCTACCACAGAGACACAGAGGTAACAGAGTTTTGAGAGTTTGAGAGATTTTTTGCGTTAGGTGATTGAGTATTTTCTTATTTGGAAGTCCCTTAACATTATTTAACCACTGATAACTGATAACTGATAACTGTTTACTGATGTGGTTTCAACACGACTACACCATAAGCATCTGGGGAAAGATACTGTTGTGCGGCTTGCATTAAGTCAGTTGCATCTTGGGATTGAATATGATCTGGGTAGTTAAAGGCAGGTTCTAAATCTCCTACCATAGATTGATAATAACCGTATAAACCAGCGCGATCGCTTGGTGTTTCGTTTGCAAATATAAACTTGTTGGCTACCCGTCGCCGCACACGGGCAATTTCTGGTTCTGAAACCAACTCTGTATGTAGTATACGGATATGTTGAGCGATCGCCTCTTCCACAGCCTGTAAATTTTCCACCGCACATTTAGCAGAAATATAAAACGTTCCTTGTAACTGATTGGTCATATTACTCACACCAATGGAAGTCACAAGTTCCCGTTCTTCCCGCAAATCTCGCACCAGTCTGGAAGTGAGTCCATGTCCCAAAACTCCCGCCAAAACATCCAACCCATAAATATCATTTAACTGTTTCAAACCTGGAACCCGCCAAACCATGACTAAACGTGCTTCCTGAAGACTTTCATCAACAAACTCCCGCCGCACAACTTCTGTAAACGCAGGTTCAGGATTAACCCCTAACTGTTGACTGTTAACTGTTAACTGTTCACTGACACTAAATCCCTCCGCTACAGTTGCAATTAACTCTTCCACAGGTAAATTACCCACAGCTACAGCCGTAATTGATTGGGGTTGATACCAAGTACGATGAAAATCGCGCATTTGCTGGGCTTTAAGTTGAGAAATTACCGCTTCTGGCCCCAACACTGGACGGCGATAGGGTAACTGTTCAAAAGCTGTCTCCATTGACCTTCTAAACGTCCTGCGCCGGGGATTATCCTCAGAACGGCGAATTTCTTCCAAAACCACCAAACGTTCCCGTTCAAAGGCATCATCAGGAATTATAGCGTTACATACTACATCTATTTGCAGTGGAGCCAGTGCGGCAAAATCCTTGGGAGCCGTATTTATATAGTATTGAGTATAGTCTTGGCTAGTTGCCGCATTAGTCACAGCACCCCGTTCTTCAATGTGACGTTCAAACTCACCGCTTGCTAAACGCTCGGTTCCTTTAAAAATCATGTGTTCTAAAAAATGAGCCATGCCATTAATAGCATCAGATTCTACCGCCGAGCCAACTTTAATCCACAAACTGAGATTCACTGCTTCCACTGGCATTTGTTCTGCAACTATGGTCAAGCCATTGGGCAATGTATGCACCGTGGGGGCATTTATCCGAGGGAATTTTAGCAAGGTTGAGGTCATGGGTAGTGGGGAGTGAACAGCTTTGTTATTCCTTTATTTTATCTAGCAATTCCAATCAGCATCTTAGGGTTGTGAATATCACACGGCCTTTTTCTTGGCAAATAACGTAAAATTATGAGTAGTAATATTAAAAATTGTAAAGATAGATGTCTAATATTTCTACTCACAAAACCAAATCTCGTGTTGCTGTCATCGGTGCAGGGATAGGCGGACTGACTGCGGCTGCATTATTAGCTCATCGGGGTTACAGCGTTTTAGTCTTAGACCAAGCCCTGGTTCCGGGGGGGTGTGCTTCCACATTTCAACGGCGCGGATTTACCTTTGATGTGGGGGCGACTCAGGTAGCTGGATTAGAACCTGGGGGAATTCATCACCGCATATTCTCAGAATTAGGGATAGATTTACCAGCAGCGACACCATGTGACCCGGCTTGTGCTGTGTATTTACCTGGGGAAAGTACACCGATTAATGTTTGGCGTGACCAAAAGAAATGGCGAGAGGAACGCCAAAAACAATTTCCTGGGAGTGAACCGTTTTGGCAGATGATGGCGGTGCTATTTGAAGCTAGTTGGCAATTCCAAGGACGTGACCCGGTATTACCTCCCCGCAGTTTATGGGATTTATGGCAATTAACTCAAGCGGTACGCCCTAGTACATTCATTACCGTACCCTATACATTATTTACTGTGGGGGATGCTTTAAGGTTTTACGGACTGGGTAACGACCATCGTTTGAAAACGTTTTTGGATTTGCAATTAAAGCTATATTCTCAAGTTGATACAGAGGAGACGGCTTTACTTTATGCAGCTACGGCGTTGAGTGTATCCCAATTACCCCAAGGTTTATTTCACCTCCAAGGTAGTATGCAGGTACTAAGCGATCGCCTGGTTGCATCCTTAGAAAGAGATGGTGCTAAATTATTAATGCGCCACACTGTGGAACACATCCAGGTAGAAAATAACCAAGCTACGGCTGTAGTCATCAGAAATCAAAAAACAGGCGAAGTCTGCACAGAAACTGTAGACCATGTAGTTGCTAACGTCACCGTGCAGAACTTAGTGCAACTATTGGGAGACAAAGCCCCCTCTGGGTATAAAAATCGCGTGGAAAAATTACCCCCAGCGTCCGGTGCATTTGTGGTGTATTTAGGGGTAGATATCAGCGCTATTCCCCCAGATTGTCCGCCCCACCTACAATTCCTCTATGATGTCGATGGACCGATTGGGGAAAATAATTCTCTGTTTGTTTCCGTCAGTCATTCGGGAGATGGACGCGCCCCAGATGGAAAAGCCACAATTATCGCTTCATCCTTTGTCGATCCTGCACCGTGGTGGGAAACCGAGAATTATCAAGGACTTAAACAGAAGTATACAGAAGATGCGATCGCACGTCTTTCGGAATATTTCTACCTCAAACCAGAAACCATCATTCATCAAGAAGCCGCCACACCCCGGAGTTTTGCTCATTACACAGGACGCGATCGCGGTATAGTAGGCGGTATTGGTCAAAGAATACCCACCTTTGGCCCCTTTGGATTTGCCAATCGCACACCCATCAACCATTTATGGTTAGTCGGTGACTCAACTCATCCCGGAGAAGGTACAGCTGGAGTCAGCTACTCAGCCCTAACAGTGGTTAGACAAATTGAGCAAGTCCTAAGTTGACAATTTCATAGACAAAACTATACTTATATTGACAAAAATCAATATATATTTTAGGAAAAAATCAACTACTTGATATATAATACGGTGATATCAAGTATTGAATTGAGACTATTGCCGACGCGAAAACCAAGCAATGATGGTGGTAGTCTTTTTCAGAAACTTAATTGGAACACAATCGCGTCTGGCTAAGGCGTGAAAGTCTACTGAGGGATAACTGCTCCCATGCTCCCGTTGAAGTAGAAAGTAAAGTCTAGTTTTGTCTAGGTTTTATATAGCAGGCGAAGTCTCAGCACAAAAATAGCAACCGCCAACGAGGTTAAGACATAAACGGATAATCAAACTTAGACACCACTGGGGTTTTAACCCACTCCCCACTCCCCACTCCCTACTCCCCAGCTATATGTACATCTGTGGTTAAATCTTAAAAATAGTTACTGTAGCAAGATATCTAGTAAAATCATATCCTCATAGTAATTTGTATGTAGGTACTCTTGCTGTGTATCAACTAACATAAGCTGGATACATGAATTACGAAACAGCTCGCAAACTCCTCATAGCCCAGACAGTGACAACAGAGGAAAATCCAGATGCATTATTAATGCGAATGAAGCTGGGAAAACCACCAGTACCCGGTCAGATCACTTCGATTTTATTAGCTTTGAAGGTGGTATTTGAATCTATGAAAGATGCGCCCAACCTCGACAGAGAATTAGCCTTTGCTCTTTATCAGTTGGGTGTCAAGGCGCAGCAAATATTTGTAGCCGGACGCAAAGCTGGGGTTGATTGGCCGCCTCTGCTGAAGGAAGATTTACTGAGAATTTCCTTAGCGACTGAAAGCATCTTTTCTGGTATTTGGCAAACCCCATCTCCTGTAGGATTAGGAGGATTATAGAGGCGACTTGCAGCAGGTTGGGTTCAACCGAACCCACAGCAAACGCCAACTATTAGCGATTTCGCAATTCAGATTCCAATTTATCGAGGTCAGCTTTGAGAAAAACCGTCATTTGACCTGTGAAAGCTTTACCTCCTGGAGGTTGGGCAATTTCCATCCAATAGACATAGCGATCGCCTACACGTAATTCTCCCTGTAAAGCCTCCCTGATAGGGGTTCTAGCCATCCGCGCCGAGTTAATCGCACTCTGGTTAGGATACTCATATATTACTTGAGCGCGATTAAAATCTTGATAGATATCTAAGCTATAAATCACCCGTAAAGATTCCTGGAGACGCTGAAAACTCATCCCATTAATGGCATCATACATAGTCAGGCGCTCACTACGAATCCGGCCTCTATCCTGAGTTAATCTCACCCTACCAGGAGGTAACACAGATGCTTGAAAAGTGAATCGCTGGGCTGCTGTATCACTTTTTTGGATAAACAAACGCTCACCAGGTCTAGGGCGCAGTGTAGGATGTGCTTGAATCCAGGTTGTGACTTCTTCTGTAGTTTGTCCTGGTAAAGCCTCAGCTTTGGAATCAAACAGCATTCCCACGCCCAACCAGGGAACCAGAGAAAAAGGTAAAATCAAGAACTTAAGCAGAGATTTTTTCAGCATTTTCCTATTCGGGACTTACATGGAAATTTCCCCCGACAGGGGATAATCATAGTTTTCCCATTTTTAGGTATGTTGCATCAACCCTTAGCATCAAAATAAACTTCCGCCTCCATCAAGGCTGTCAGGTTTAAGCTATTTAAAATGCTGGACTTAATTGGGCGCTTTTCATCCCAAAAAATTAGAGATGAATAAAAATTTATAGCTGCTGGAGAAGTCAAAACCTCAAAAGTCTTTTGTGCTGTTTCCTGATTATCAAAACTGAGAAAGTAAACAGTATCATCAAAAACCACAGGTTTCTCACTCAGCTTACCGATTAATCTAAACTCTAACCGCTTATAAAGTCCACAAATCGCTATTTTCCAAGGTTTAAAAGTATATGAACCAACCCCAAAAATAGAAAATCTGGGTTGATTTTTGTATATTTTACTTTTGCGATTATCCAAGTAACTTCCATGAGACTCTAGATAATCCCAGGTCTTAGGAGCTACACATTTTATATATTCAGTTGTTTCACCCACAAATTTTTGAGTAACTAGAACATATCGCTCAGTACTGCTGATGCGATTTTGAGCAACATCAGAGCCTTTAAGCAAAGGGAAAAGATATGTTTCTTCAATATCAACTATTTCTCCTAATTTATTAATAAAAGTATGATCAATTTTACGGAATTCCATGATGTTTGAGCAATCATGTTTAATACCTGAGCGCCATTTTGTTTCAGTTCTGATATCGTACAATTTACTCAAATTTTCAAAAGCAGCTATATCTCTAATTAGAACATTATTTCGATATCCGATTTTGTACGATTCTAAGCTTTCTAGACTACTGAATACATCACAGTAGTAGTTTTTAGAGGTTGAATCGAATTTGCAGAATAATAGACAAGCTTCCACAGAAGCATTAAAATACTTTTTTGTATCTATATTATAAGTTGCACAATCAGCTAGATTTAGATTATGAGAATAAAGGTAGTTCAATAACTTTCTGGAAACAGAAGTTTTACAAAGCATTGCTAGGTAAGCATCACGCCCCTGTAGCCATTGGATAGCCTGAATTAGCATCCATTCTGAAATATCAAAGTTACTCTTACCTGTGATTGCATCTAAACCGCTATAATTTTGAAAATTATTTTTATTGGGCAGGTTTTCGCCACCAATGCTTCCTTGTTGTGAACTTGTCACCCAAGGAAAATTACCAAGGACTAGGAGTTTACCATTGATTTGATTTACATAAGATAACCAATCAAATTGAAAAAAAGTCTGCATTTTCAAGCTCAATTCTTTTATCTTGCAAGAATAGCTTCTTTGTTTTCACCTCTTGTAAATAATCTGGGTTCAGTTCTACTCCCATAATCTTGTTCGTTGATTGAAACAAACGTGAAGCTACCTGAATAAAATTACCTATTCCACAAGTTGGCTCAATGATCACATCAGGACATACACCCAATTCGATCAACTTTTTACATACCTTGGTAGCGAGTTCTATGGGTGTTTGAAAGTCTCCATATTCTACTTTTGCTTTGTCAACAGTGCGAATCATTCCTTAGCCCTGTAAACAGCTATTATACCTGCTTCTTCTCCAGCACTCTCAATAACTCTTCTATATTGAAGTCGCCTGCAAGGCGTTAGAAATAGTTAAAAATCCTTCCAAAGGAGGGTTTAAGAGTATTTCATCTGCGATATTAGATGCTTCAATTTCATCAACAGGCAAATTTCGATCATACATAAAAGCAATCAAATCATCTTTATTGCCTTCATTTTCCAAGATGCTGCGAATTCCACGAGTCATCTGAAAATCAGCCGTTCTTTCTGCACTTACATAAATTGTGTGTAGAATGTTCAAATTTGCAGTCCGGTTCATACTTTGGTCTGTCTTATCATAAACAAAGATGATTAATGCATATCCCAGTCCAAAAATTTTTTGTCGTGCAGATTTAAAAGGACAAGATGACTGTGGTTGCTTAATGCTTGTTACCTTAACATCAACCAATAACCCCGGAAAATCGATACCACTGGCTGAATTACCCTCCACAAAATCATACTTATTTTTGAGATAAAGCCTAAATTTTTGCTCTAAATATGTGCCGATTGCTTTCCCATCAGTCACACCATACAGTAAAGGTTCAGGGTGTCTAGACTCGGCGGCTGAAAATAGTGCAGCTTCGGTACAGAGGGCTTCTATGGTCAAAATTGTCATAGTTGAAGCAAAAATTAATGACAATTATCATACCCTAGCTTGAGGTTACAGTTGTGCGATCGCCAAAAAAGCAAGATATTCCAGATATAATTAGAACAGAGGATAACTAATTAACAATTATGTATAACTCTGAAACCCAACCTCAAATCTTACGCGCAGCATGGGAGCAAGGTTTGCAGCAAGGGTTAACCCAAGTTGCACTCAATATGCTCAAAGAAGGTATCGATTTAGCTCTTGTAGCAAAGCTAACGGGATTATCACTTGCAAGAGTCAAGAATTTGCAAACTCACGATGCTGATAACTCCCAAGTATTAGTCAAAGATTTTTTGGAATTAAGTGAGTCATCACTGAACAAAGTTTGGCTGGATTCAGAGGAAGACGAAGCTTGGAAGGATCTATAATTTGACAATTGCCCTGAGAGAGCCTTAAGGTAGTACAATTAAACTAAAGAGAGCAGAAAATTCTCCATAGCTTTTCTTGCGATAACTCTGTAAACTGATGTATTGATACGGATAAAGGCTAGCTCTTGTATAGCAGGCTGAAGAGGTGATTATAGTGTTTTCATGTTTTAACGTAGCAAATTACTTTATCTGGCTGGCAAATGAAACAGGCTCTTTTATTAGTAATCTAAAGCTGCAAAAGCTGGTTTACTATGCTCAAGCCTGGCATCTTGCACTCTATGAAACTCCTTTATTCCCAGAAGATTTTCAAGCATGGATACATGGGCCTGTGATACCTGTATTGTACCAGAAGTACAAGCCTTTTGGATGGCAACCTATTTTACAGGATGCTAACCCAGAACTAGAATTACCTGATGAGGTTCGAGAGTTTCTGGATGAACTTGCAGAAGAATATTTTGCCTGCGATGCTTATGAACTTGAGCAAATGACTCATGATGAGGAACCCTGGAAGTGGGCTAGAGGAAATCTAGCATCTGATGCACCTTCCAACGAAATCATTAAAAAGGATTGGATGAAGGAGCAAGTCCTAAGTTGACAATTTCATAGACAAAACTATACTTATATTGACAAAAATCAATATATATTTTAGGAAAAAATCAACTACTTGATATATAATACGGTGATATCAAGTATTGAATTGAGACTATTGCCGACGCGAAAACCAAGCAATGATGGTGGTAGTCTTTTTCAGAAACTTAATTGGAACACAATCGCGTCTGGCTAAGGCGTGAAAGTCTACTGAGGGATAACTGCTCCCATGCTCCCGTTGAAGTAGAAAGTAAAGTCTAGTTTTGTCTAGGTTTTATATAGCAGTACTACGCATCTCGTGCCGAAGAAGATTAAGAAGAGAGCATAAATAAACGGAGTAATCTGTAGTTTATGTGAACCAAACCACTCAAAACATGAGTAAACGTTATCTAGGTCATAACACCTTGGGATTCGCTAGTCCCCTGCCATGTTGCTACTTATTAAACAATAGCTAGAAAACCCGGAGATATCAGGCTTTGAGTATCAACAGGGAGAGTTACAAGGGTATGAAGTCCGTGAATATCTTTTGAATAAATGGAATAGAAAATGTGCATACTGTACTGCGGAAAATGTCCCTTTACAAGTTGAGCATATTAAACCAAAAGCCAAAGGAGGAACTAATAGAATTTCTAATTTGTGTCTAGCTTGTGAGAAATGCAATATCAAAAAAGGTACTCAAGATATTGAGAAGTTTTTAGCAAAAAAGCCTGAGTTGTTGAAGCAAATTTTATCCCAAGCCAAGCGTCCACTAAAAGATGCGTCTGCTGTAAATTCAACGAGATGGGCTTTATTTAATAAGTTAAAAGAAACTGGATTACCTATAACAACAGGTTCAGGAGGTTTAACTAAGTTTAATAGAACTCGTTTAGGATTGCCTAAAACTCATTGGATTGATGCTGCTTGTGTAGGAAAAGTTGAAACTCTCAAAATACTGACAACAAAAATTTTAACAGTAAAAAGCACGGGGCATAGTTGCAGAAGATTCTGTAGGATCAATAAATTTGGTTTTCCTTGCACTGAGCCTA
Source organism: Nodularia spumigena CCY9414 (assembly GCF_000340565.2). Classification (NCBI taxonomy): domain Bacteria; kingdom Bacillati; phylum Cyanobacteriota; class Cyanophyceae; order Nostocales; family Nodulariaceae; genus Nodularia; species Nodularia spumigena. The sequence goes on along the minus strand of NZ_CP007203.1, from coordinate 907,934 downwards.
AAAAAATATTCACTCATGTTTCTACAGGAGATTTTGTTAAGGCTACTTTTGCACAAA
>NZ_CP007203.1:905652-907817 GCF_000340565.2 Nodularia spumigena CCY9414 | reverse complement strand
TCCTTGTTGATTTACTCCTATCCATACCTCGTTCAACCATGATATGAACGGGGTATTTTTCATGTGACTTTCTGCAAGGCGATAGCTGGCGCTGACTTGTCAGTTCGCATGATGGCGGATATGCTCTTCCATAAAACTAGAGATGAAATAATAACTGTGATCGTAGCCTGTTTGGTAACGTAAGTTAAGCGGCTGATTCACAGAATTACAAGCTTGCTCAAATACCTCTGGGAATAATTGTGTAGCCAAATATTGATCAACAGTTCCTTGATCAATCAGAATGGGACTGTGATATCCTAGTTGCTGGATTAATTCACTCGCATCATAATTCCGCCAGGTTTCTTGATTGCTGCCTAGATAACGATTGAAGGTTTTTTGACCCCAAGGAGAACGCATCGGTGCAGTAAGCGGTGCAAAAGCTGAGAGAGCATAAATAAACGGAGTAATCTGTAGTTTATGTGAACCAAACCACTCAAAACATGAGTAAACGTTATCTAGGTCATAACACCTTGGGATTCGCTAGTCCCCTGCCATGTTGCTACTTATTAAACAATCCGCAAGGATAGTGTATTTAGCATAACAAGCTCAGATAACAAGGTTGAAGCAAACATTACCCTGAAAAGGTGAAATTTAAATGTCTAATTTTGTTCTAGTTCTTGATACCAACAAAAAACCACTTACTCCAATTCATCCAGGAGATGCACGTTTTTTATTAAATCAACAAAAAGCTGCTGTATTTAGAAGATTTCCATTTACCATAATTTTGAAAGAACCTAAATCTGAAGTTCCAACTCAACCGATTGAATTAAAAATAGATCCAGGGAGTAAAACTACAGGTTTTGCGTTAGTTCAAAATAATAAAGTCATCTGGGGTATGGAATTACAACACAGAGGTTTAGCTATTAAAGAAAGCCTAGAAACTCGAAAAGGAGTAAGGCGAGGAAGACGTTCTAGACATACTCGTTATCGTCAAGCTAGATTTCTTAACCGCACTAAACCTCAAGGTTGGTTAGCACCTTCTTTAAGCCATAGAGTTTTAACTATTAACACTTGGGTTAAAAGATTATGTAATTTTGCCCCAATAACTGACATAGTTCAAGAGCTTGCTAGGTTTGACCTACAGCAGCTAGAAAACCCGGAGATATCAGGCTTTGAGTATCAACAGGGAGAGTTACAAGGGTATGAAGTCCGTGAATATCTTTTGAATAAATGGAATAGAAAATGTGCATACTGTACTGCGGAAAATGTCCCTTTACAAGTTGAGCATATTAAACCAAAAGCCAAAGGAGGAACTAATAGAATTTCTAATTTGTGTCTAGCTTGTGAGAAATGCAATATCAAAAAAGGTACTCAAGATATTGAGAAGTTTTTAGCAAAAAAGCCTGAGTTGTTGAAGCAAATTTTATCCCAAGCCAAGCGTCCACTAAAAGATGCGTCTGCTGTAAATTCAACGAGATGGGCTTTATTTAATAAGTTAAAAGAAACTGGATTACCTATAACAACAGGTTCAGGAGGTTTAACTAAGTTTAATAGAACTCGTTTAGGATTGCCTAAAACTCATTGGATTGATGCTGCTTGTGTAGGAAAAGTTGAAACTCTCAAAATACTGACAACAAAAATTTTAACAGTAAAAAGCACGGGGCATAGTTGCAGAAGATTCTGTAGGATCAATAAATTTGGTTTTCCTTGCACTGAGCCTAAAAAAATATTCACTCATGTTTCTACAGGAGATTTTGTTAAGGCTACTTTGCACAAAGATCGTAAAAACATAACTTCTGGAAAGTATGTAAGTCGTGTTAAAACTCCCACAAAAAACGGATGTGAGATTGTTATCAATGGTTTTAGAGTTGAATTTTCAACAATGAAAGATATTACTAAGGTTCATTGTAGTGACGGGTATAGCTACGTTTGACTACGGAAAACTACAATTTTATGAGATTAAATGCAAAGACTGATATTACCAAAGATAGCAAATTAGGTATTAAACCAACGAAGCTGAAGTCACCTCAAAGGCACTACAGGGGACTTTTACGGGTTAATATATCAAGATGGACATACAAAATTTTGTGTACCGAAAAGAGGTAATTTATGGCCTGACCCTATTGATCCGTTAAAANCTTTATCTAGCTTGACCGAAAACGAGACGCAAGCCCTGACTTTAGGCA